>VBQB01000385.1 GCA_005887855.1 Verrucomicrobiota bacterium
CCGATCGTCGGTTTGTGGATCCCAGCAAATATGAGAAAGCAGCCGACTACGTGCTGAACAGTATCAAAGAGCTGCCGGCGCTGATTCGAAAACTCGTCGTCGCCAAATAGCCACCGCGCGAAATCGTGATTGCCTCAAGTGCCGCCGGCGACGGTGTAGCCTTGAGCGCGTAAGTCGTCGGCCACGTCCGTAGCCGATGTCGCTTGACTGCGGCTTGCCTGCAATTTAGCCGACTTGCCGAAGGCTCTAACCACCCGCTGTGTGCCATCCCGATTCCAGTTTTGCGGTTCACTGGTCGCGATGCGTTTTCTTGAACCCGTCCGTGTACCCCTTTTCGAAAGCCTCCTTCCGGGCCTCCAGCCCGCCTGGTGGCGGAGGATTTTGGAGCTCACCGCCGGACTCCTGGTACTCGAAATACTTCTGAGCCATCATGTTCAACTCGGTGTCGGTCGGCAACTTTGCTCCTGCGGGCGCCTCCATTGCCGCCTTCTCCCCGATTTCATAAGCCGCCCGTTCTTCCACCGTTCTGCTAGAGGCACCGCGATGAGTATAGAACACCGCCACGCCGCAAATGACGAACGCCGCTAATCCGATCAACACAAAAAAACGCACCGGTTTGAATGCTCTGGCCATGGCTCGGGCTAGACAATCATACGCGATTGTTGCCGGCAATCTCTTATCGCTTTGCTCGATTGAGCAAATGTCAAAGTTTAGATTTAACCCCGAATTTCTTCAACGTCGTAACTTTCTCTCGCTCTCGCTCAACCTCTGGTGTAAGCCGTTCCCCGATTCACCATGTCTCCTTTGCTCATCAAGATTAGCAAAGATTTCGCGACGATTTGGACGACGATTGACCCTATCGGTAACGTGGCAATTTTTGCCGGGTTGACGGCATCGCTTACCCGCGCGGAGCGGCGTCGCACCGCCCTGCGTGCTACGGTCTATGCCACGGTCATTCTTGTCGTGGCAGTGGTGGCGGGTCAGATCATTCTCGATGCCATCGGCATTCACCTGCACTCGCTCAAAGTTGCAGGCGGGATCATCCTTTTCCTCTTCGGTTTGCAAATGCTCTTCGGACGAGTGGATGCGTCGAAACCCGGAGCGCCCGAGCCGGGGCGCGACCTGGCCGTCTTTCCGCTCGCTGTCCCTTCCATCGCCGGTCCGGGAGCGATGATGGCGGTGATCCTGCTCACCGACAACGATGTTTACACGGTGGCCGAGCAAGCCCAAACCGGCGTTGTCCTGCTCGTCGTGCTCTTGCTCACCTATATTCTGCTGCTTTTTTCCGATGCCATCCTGCGGATCATCGGCCGTCAGGGAGCGGCCATTCTTGTCCGTGTCATGGGGATCATTCTTGCCTCACTCGCGGTGGAAATCGTGCTGACGACATTGGGAGTGGCAAACTGGGCGCCCGTTTCGCGCTAGAGTTTGTTTAGATGCTTCGGCACTGGCGACTTGGCAGCGATGTTTTTCTTAGCCCTTCCTGGCAGGCACCGAGTTTTCTTTCCCAAAAATCACTTTTCAAAATCATTCGCGATTTGAAAGCCCGGCCGTTGCTACGCATCCGTTACGGCGGTGAACGGAGTGAATGGCATGAGCGACATAGAAGGTAAAGCTGCGAGGGAAGCAGTGAGCGAGTGTGGGCAACGAGCGAGTTTCAAACGGAGCGCTTGGGCCTAACGAGAATTGAATGTCAAAAGTTTTTAGATCTGACCCCTGTTTCTTTGTCGGACCCGTCTATTCGGCGGCGGCGCCGAAGAACATGCGGCTCACCTTGCCCTCGGTGAAATTGAAGATGATGCCGCCGTAGATAGAACCCACGACAAGGATGCCGGGATCGGCCCTTGTTTCGCGATCGACATGCTCGGCGTAAGCCTTACGCGCGGCGCTCTCCGCGTCCCCGATCTTGATGCCCTTTCTGGTCGCAAAGGTGCACGGCGCGGATGCGGTAATGTTGGCGATCGTCTTCACCCCTGACTTTTTCTCGCCTGCGCTCATCAAAAGTTCGATGCCCTTGTCTGGATAATGCCAATCCTGCACGTAGTTTCCGTCCGCTTCCTGGAACACCAACTCACCGCGTGTCGCTGGTGATCCAAGAAGCTTGAGCACGTCCATCTCCGGCAGCCCGAGGCGCAGTCTGCCCAGGCTCTCCGCCCGCAACATCGCTTCCGTGACGGTCTCATCCGCACGGCAATTGGAC
>VBQB01000386.1 GCA_005887855.1 Verrucomicrobiota bacterium
TCACCATGAAGAAATAGAAATTGCCTGGATCGTAGGAAATGGCGCGCCGAATATATTCGCTGTCGGCTTCCGAATAACTCGTATCGCGCTCGATGACGTGCGGCACATAGATGACTCGAGGGTGGTGCCTTGCGAAGATTTCCAAGCAGTATTGCGAACATGTCCAAATTTCCTGAACCTGGCGGATCGCTTCCCGATACGAGATGGGCAATTCACTGGCTTCCCAGACGCAATACCCGACGACATACTTCTTTCTCAAGACAGGATAAGTTTCAAAAAGAGAGGCGAAGGTGTGTGGTTCGAAATGAAGAACAACGATGTCTGCGAGATCAATTTCCTTCACTACGTTGCACTGGCTTCGGATAATGTTGCGGTAAACTCGCGCCACTCTTGCATGGCTTGGATATCGGCCACAGCCATAGGAAACCTTCACATTTCGCAGGGTCGACTTCGAGCCGGCAATTTCTTTTGTAATTTCTTGGCCAACCGCTTCCATAGTATTCCCATCCCGACGAGTCACGTTGCACTTTACGCTTTGGTTTTTGCTGGGCGGGCTATCAGCCGTTCAGGGCAACGGACTTCTCGTCCGGCTAATGTAGGGCGGGGATTGTAGCGAGTGCTGGAGCGTTCTTTTTTAGTCTCTGCCCTCAAAAGATAAAAAACCCCTAGCTCCCATGTCAATAGCGTCGGGCCCGAAGTGCAAGTACGGATTGTTTTTTTTGTTTGTGCAAGAGCGAATAACTGTGCGATGAAGTATGGGTTGGAGCTTTTTGAAGTTGAGACGTGGTTTACCTAAGGGCTCCGAACAAAACGGAAGAGGAGAGCAACATTGCAGGTGTCAAGCGTAGCTCGCGTGGCCAAAACTTCCGATGGAAAGGCGGTCATGGAGGTTGCTGGCCGGCCCGCTTTTGAATTGAATCCCGTAGCTTTGAGTATTTGGACGAAGCTCACAGCCGGCCATTCGCTCCGGGAGATCAGTTCGCAGATCGCTGCGGAATTTGGCGCTCCGGAAGGTGTGACGGCAAGGGATGTTCAGCGCTTTGTCAAACAATTGAAGGACCATCTTCTCGTTTACGACGACAACTGAGGGAATGAGGCCGCAAGAGGTGCCGGCTAGTTCTTATCTCGTTTCTTCAAGAGCTTGGACCGGCGAAGAGTCAGGCCGTTTTGAGGCGTGACCAAGCCTGGTGTAGGAATTCTCTTGTGCAGCTACCCATTCGGAGTTCCCTCCGCCCTGCATTTGAAAGCGCTTGGGCCGTTTGCCGAATGTGTTTTGAAAGCAACGCGAAAATGCGGACGTAAAACTGTAGCCGAGAGCTCTGGCCGCTTCGTCGACATTAAGGTTGTTTGATTCTCTGAGGAGCTTTTCTGCCGTCTGCATTCTGACTCGCCGGGCATATGCGCGCATGGTGACGCGGTATAGCTTCTTGAATTGCCTGCTGACCAGCGAAAGACTTATCTGGAATTTCTCACATTCTTTGGCCGGGCTGCACGACAGACTGCCGCCTGATTCGTCAATCAGTTGCCGAATTCTTGCCGCTACCTGCCTAGACCTACACACTGCTTTTTCCAGGATGAGATCCGTTGCCCAGCCCAATAAGAACAATTCAGGACCATGGTAGGAAGGTTGCGACCGTGAAACGCTGTAAGTGTCCGCAGCAGAGGACTCGTACAATGAGGAAACGGGCTTAGGTTTCTCTGTAGCTTTCATGTTACGCAGCGACCGATCGGAAGTTCATTTTGAAGGGGCAAAGGCCATAACGTAATTGTGTATTGGGCGGAATATTGACTGCGACCAAGGCACAACATTCGGGCAGGGCAAAAGGCTGGGGCCAAAAACAGCATGCTGAATGGAGCCTCCTAGCCGAGTCAATCAGGGACAGTTCTCATATCCGGCCAAAGTAGGCTCATTGCGTGTTGGTTAAGCTTCTCTTCATAGTTGTCTCTATGTTGATGAACCAATTCCTGCCGTGAGTTGTCACAAAAAGAAAAAGCCATTAGTTGCATTGTCTAACGAAATCAATTGACGCTCAGTTCGAGTCTTTTCTAACGTCGAGGAGAGAAAGGTGCAGATGTGTTTGATGTTTTGAAGGTACTTCGAATTCCAGGAATGCAACCAGATGAAGGCGCTGTATATCGATCAAGTTGCCGGAAACCCCGAGTCTCCTCATACCAAGAACGGTCAGACAATCAAGGGCGCTGGTGTTTTTGAATGGAACCTGCTTTCCGCACTGCTGGAACATGGAACCTACGATGCCTACTTCGCACCCGGATTAACCGAAGAGAAGAGACAGGCGCTGGCGCAAGAAGGCTTGAGCGCGGATAGCGTAAGGCGTCTGGTCCCTGTACCTCTTTGGGGACCGCCACCCATCAAGACCGAGGATAAAGTCGTCCTGTTGACGGCGGGACGGTTCCTGAATGCCCTGGCAGGCATTCGTCAAAAGCTGAAGCAATTCAACGCACCGGTGTGCGGATTCGTGCACTCGATAAACTCACCGCGCATTGCATTTGCTTTGCTGCAGCAGTGTTTTGCCGGTCTTTCGGGGGCCGATCTCTTGCTTTGTTCCAGCCGGGCAGGAATGAAAACCATCGACACTTACATTAACGAGATCAACGGGTTCTTACCTTTAGAACTGCACTATCCAGCGCGCCGGGCTCTCGTTCCTTTAGGGGTCAAGCTTCCATCAACGAAGCAGACAACCGGTGGGACTCTTAGGCAGAAGTTCAGTCTAGAAACGGATGCTTGCATCGCCCTGTACTTCGGCCGTTTGTCCCAGACCAGTAAGTGTGATCTTGGGCCCCTTCTTGTTGCTTTTTCCCAGTTGCTGCGGAAAGGGAAGAGTCTCTACCTGATTATTGCGGGGGACGACACGCAAGCCAAGGAAGCTCCACGCCTGCAGGCCCTTGCCAGAGAGCTAGACTGCAATGAAAGCCTGATGGTTTGGCCTAATCCGTCGGCTGAAGACAAACATCTCCTCTATTCCGAGGCAGACTTTTTTGTGTCCCCGAGCGACAACATCCAAGAAACGTTTG
>VBQB01000123.1 GCA_005887855.1 Verrucomicrobiota bacterium
CGCACGCTACGAATTCTACAAGCGGCGTGGGCGAATGTGATCTGTATCCGCCGTTCTGTGGGCGGTGCGGAAATAATAATGCTATTGCTCCTGGCGCTTTGCCAGAGCGAAGTGGCTACAAGAACCTCGTGTCGACGAGGACAGAATCTTCGCTAAGCGTAAGTCGAATGACTAAAGCGCAAATCGCGCAGGTTCTGGAGGAGATTGGCACTCTGCTCGAATTGAAAAGGGAAAACCCGTTCAAGATCCGGGCTTACGCCAATGCAGCGCGGTCGATTGACGCGTGGGGCGGAAGTCTGTCCGATCTGCAAGATGAAGAGGCGCTCGCCAAGATTCCCGGCATCGGTAAAGCGATCGCGGCAAAAATCAAAGAACTCGCCACGACCGGCTCGCTGAAATATGCCGAAGACCTGCGCGCGGAATTTCCGCCTGCAATTCTGGAGTTATTCTCGATCCCTGGTCTGGGCGCGAAAAAAATCAAGGCGCTCTACGACAAACTTCACATCAGCTCCATCGCTGAGTTGTTGAAAGCATGCGAATCCGGTCGCGTCGCTGAACTGCCAG
>VBQB01000124.1 GCA_005887855.1 Verrucomicrobiota bacterium
CAATTATTTTACCGGAAGCAAGGAGCATAACATCGAGATGCGCAATCGCGCACTGAAACGCGGTTGGACTCTTAACGAATATCGTCTCGCACCCGTGCCAGTCGCACCGGGCACACGCAAGAAAGAATCGATTATAAAAATCCCAAAGGTTCGCGACGAAGCGGAACTGTATCGCGCGCTCGATCTCGATTTTATTCCGCCGGAATTGCGGGAGAATTCCGGCGAATTCCAAGGGGCGGAAAAGCATTCTCTGCCACGCTTAATCGAAGCAGAGAATTTACGGGGAACATTTCATTGTCACACGACGGCAAGCGACGGCCACAACACCCTCGAAGAAATGGCGCAAGCTGCGCAGGCGTTGGGCCTCGAATACCTCGGGATCGCCGAGCACAGCCGCAGTTCGATTCAAGCGCACGGTCTCGACAAAGCAAAACTCTCCGCCCAAGTGGCCGCGATCCGGAAATTGAACCAAAAGTTTAATGGCTTCCGTTTATTTGCCGGGATCGAATGCGACATTCTTCGCGACGGCTCGCTCGATTTTCCTGACGAAGTTTTGGCCAAGCTCGACTTTGTCGTGGTTTCAATTCACTCGGTTTTCAATTTGAGTGAAGCAGAGATGACGAAGCGAATTATCCGCGCGATTAGCAATCCGCTCGTCACCATACTGGCACACCCGACTGGCCGGCTTCTTTTGCAGCGCGAACCGTACCTTGTCGATCTACCGGCGATTCTCGATGTGGCAGCAGAAACCGGGACGTGGGTCGAGCTCAACGCCGCTCCGAAACGACTCGATCTCGACTGGCGTTGGTGGCCGCGCGCCAAAGAAAAAGGAGTGAAATGTGTGATCGATCCCGACGCGCACCGTAGCGAGCGTCTCCAGGATTTGTGGTTCGGGATCGGTGTCGCGCGCAAAGGCTGGCTGACGAAAGACGACGTAATGAATTGTTTGCCGCTTGATAAAATCGAAGCGGAACTGAGCAAGCGGGCGTAATGCAGGCATCTTGCCTGTCCCGGCACTAATGATGACGATCGCCGCGCGACAAGCAGCCAGGATGGCTGTGTTATGGCTTCTCCCGTTGCGGCAAAAACATGGTCAAGCATTTGCACGCACCACCCGCTTTCAGAAACTCGCTCATCGGCAGTTCATGGCAGCGGTAACCGTGGTCGTGGAGCGTGGCTACGAGCTTCGGCGCGCCTTCGGGCAAGATAATGTCGTGCTCGAGCACAACGGCATTGCAGGAGAAATGCGCCGCCTCTTCGGGTAAGACGTCGATCAAGTCGGCCACATGTTCGCGAATCGCGCGCTGCCCGTATTCGTCGAACGCGGCCGGGAACCAGACTGCTGCGCCATCCGGCAGCGGACAAAAACACGTATCGAGGTGATAAAATCGCGGATCAACAAGCTCGACTGAAATGACCAGGCAACTGAGCATCTCCCCGACGGCACGATGTGATTGGATATCGGAGCGAAACTTGTAGCCGCAAAAAAGCGCGTCGCCGCCGAAGAGCGCATCGCCCTCGCCTTCAAAGTAGAGATCATCGGGCAACCAGGCGATTTCGTAACCGTGTTCTTCCATCCAACGGGCAAAATGCGGCGCTTCACCAGCGCGTTCTTTGTGCCGGAAATTGCTCGGAATGAATTTGCGACCAACGGTGAGTCCGGCGTTGGCCGTGAAAACCATATCGGGAAGTTTTGGCTGAGGCGCGATCAAGTCGATTTTGCAATCCAGCTTAGAGAGCGTGGCGTGCAATTCTTTCCATTGTTTTTGCGCGAGTGGTGCCTCCGCGCCGCGCGCGCGGCTCATCCAGGGATTGATCTCGTACTCAATTCCGTAATAGTCTGGCGGACAGAGAAGCAACTCGCGCATAAGATCGACAATTTACTCGCGAATCATTTCGAAATCACTTTTTGCGATCATCCGCGGCTGTTCGCTTCAGCGGTGGCAATACAATCGGCGAGTTCCCGCAGGAATGGTTCCACATCTGTGACCAAGCCGATTGATTGTAATGGCTGGTGTTCGACCGCTCTCTCCACTGCCGACGAATCCATATCGACGCAGACTGTCTTTATATTTGGTGCGAGCATGCTGGCCACAGCGAGCGAATGCTGGATGGTCGCAAGCAACAGCACGTGAGTTACATCGGCAAGTTTCTCTCGCATGACTTTTTGAGCTTCGACGACGTCTGTCGTTACTCCAGGAATCGGTCCCTCGTCGCGGATCGACCCGGTCAGCACAATGTCGACGCCGTGGCGCACACAGGCATACATGATGCCACAGGTCAGGATCTCTTTATCCACGGCTGCGGAAATTCCCCCCGCCTCGCGAATTGTATTGATGGCACGCATATGGTTCTCGTGGCCACCTCGTGCGAATGCAAGATCGGGATTCATCCCTAAAGAGGTACCGAATAATGCGCGTTCCACGTCGTAAACGGCAAATGCATTTCCAGCGAAAAGACGATTAACATATCGCGATTCGATGAGGCGCACCAGGTGCTGGCCGGCACCTGTCCGCACGATTGCCGGTCCAGCGACGATCGCGATTTTACCTTTTGCCGCTCGTGCGAGTTGCAATTCTCGACCCAGCCCCCGAATTATGGCCGACTTCGGTTCGTCGGCATCGACGGTCGCGTTAATGAACTGAAACAAGTCAGTGTGTGACGTCGAACGTTGCACCGGCACCACGCGAATGCCCTGGTGTCCAACCACAATCTCATGGTCTTTGCTGACGTCGAAAAACTTGACCGCCCGCGCAGAACGTTTTTTTCGATCAACCGCAATTGCGCTGTCCATCATTGCGGGCCGAACTTCGATTTCTTCGGCGTCGAATCGAATGAACGTTTGCTGGTTCGTTGTCACGTAGAAATCGCGCGGCAAAACTCCATCCGCGGGCGCCCTGACAAGTTGCGCTTCAGCGCGTTCGAGAACTTCGGCACCGTGCTGTCGCAGCCGCAGGATCAGCTCATCGAGCGCTTCGCTCGTTTCGGCAGAGACCTCGATTCGCGCAAAGCTTTGGTCAGCCCGCTTTTCCCCAATCTTGACCTCACCAATCTTGAAATTCGCGCCGTGGGTCAAAATTTGATCCAGCACCTTCGGCAAAATAAGCGAATCAATGATGTGGCCGCGCAGCTCGATCGTTTCTGAAAACATTTGCAAAATTTAGCCGATGAAGGCTGTTACGCCAGTGCGTCGGCCTGTGAGGCACCTTCGGAACACAGGCATGTTGCCTGTGCGCCCAGCGGGCACGTTGCCGTTATCCCTAATTTAGCGCAGTGAAAACTGGCGTTGGCCGCACAGACGGAGACGTCTATGTTCCATTATCGCGAGGACCAACATGGAAAAACCAACCGCCCGCGGACCTACTCCAGGCCGCAAAGCGCATCTCGCCCTGGGACAAAAATTGAATCGCAAGGAGAAGCCACCGCCGCGAATGCCGGCCCAGCCGATGAGGAAAAATCCCACGACGGCGCGTCGCCCGGTTGACCATTAGCTCGACAAATTTTTATGCGGGAGCACTTACCAGCCGTGGCCGCAAAGATTGCGGAAGCACTCTCGACCAAGTCTGAGTACATCATCACGCAACCTGCGGAACTGCGAGTCCTGCGAGAAATGTCCGAAGGCCAAGTTAGAGATTTTGCTGCGAGCCGCGGTTGGCGCGTGGTGCGTCGTCTCGGGGGGCGCCAGGTCGAATTTTATAACGACGCGAGCCAGCGCGCTGAATTGTAGCCACGGCGCTGTGAGCCGTGGTTTGGATGAAAAGCCGGCGCTCTTCGTGGACAGGCCACAGGCCGGTGGCTACAGAAGCATCGCGCTAAGCAACGTCGCTGCTGGACAGCGTCGGCCTGTTGGCTTACGAATGCGGCGAAGTACAAGCAAAAATGGGACCTGCGAAAATTTATTTCATCATTTTTGGCATTCTGACGATTGCCGGAGGCGTGTTCGGATACGTTAAAGCGGGAAGTCTGCCTTCAATCATTGCCGGATCGATCACCGGAATCTTACTGCTCGTGGCCGGGTTTCTTCTCCCCGAACATCGGGCGGTGGGTCTCGCGACAGCGTTCGTCATTTCTCTTCTCCTCGCTGCTCAGTTCATTCCTAAATTTATTCGGACAGGCAAAGTGATGCCTGCCGGGATGATGTCGATCTTAAGCGCCATTGGAATCGTGGTGGCGCTGTTCGCCTGGATGAAAAAGTAATCGCGTGGCCAGAATTCGTCTCCGGACGTGGCGGCGGCTGGTGTTGGTTTTGTTGGCCGCAATATTTGCTGCGATTGTTTATCGCTGGATTTCCCTGGAGCGGCTTCAACATGTCCCGCGAGCGGAGGTCATAACCACCCCGTCACCGGAACCAACAGCGTCGCGGCCCCCGGTCATCACTGGCAAGCTGGACACGGCGAAGTTGTTCAACGGTGTTACCGTTCACGCCACTGTCGAGACGCCTCCGGGCGCTGATGCGACGACGGAGCGGGTCGACCCGGAAAGTTACGTTCTCGATCTAAAATTGCAGGCCCGCTTACCTTCGCCGAATAGAACCATCGAGGAGCTGGCCAAAGTCAGTCCGCAACTATCAACGCTATTGCCAGGATTGACCGCGATGCTGTCGCCCGATCCGGTTTCGCCGCTCTTCGCTCAGCTTTACAACACGAAAGTGAAAGTCTTACGCGAAAATCTCGTTCGTCTCGATCAGGTTCTCTCACGACACAATTTTTACGACTGCCAAACCGTCCTGCAACTGCAGCACCCGCAAAGCCATCGCAACGTTCTCTTGATACAGGCGGACATGGATGTCGATGCAGATGGTTCGGATGCGGACCGAATGCCGATTGGAACTGGTGTGACCACAAACTTCAAACCATTCACCAGTTATCGCTGGGGCAAAAAAAACGCCGCGCCGAATCCTTATCTTCCCGCGACGGAAGATCGCTTAAAACGTGCGGAGGATGAGTACGCGCTCAAGACGATCACGCCCGAGCACAAACGCGACTTGCGTAACGCGATTACGGGACTGCGCGCTGAAGTCGCGACGCTCAAGAAATTCAGTTTCCTAATCGGTGCGACCGATCCCTACATCGTGCTGCCGGGGGCTTTCGCGCACGGGAAGGACGCTCCCAAAGTGGGCGATTATGCTCTGGTCGTTTTTGCAGATGCGATTTATCCGGCAATCGTGGGCGACATCGGGCCAAGCGATAAGGCTGGCGAAGCATCGCTGCGCATTGCGAAGCAAATTAACGCGTTATCGACTCCGTACAACCGGCCGGTGAGCGACCTCAAAGTGACGTATTTGGTTTTTCCTGGCACGGCCGACAAGCCATTTGGTCCGCCGGATTTGGACAAACTTCAGGTGCGTTGCGAAGCACTGGTCAAGGAAATTGGCGGCGCGGGTGTGCCGCTGCATCATTGGGAAAACATTATCCCGCCTCCGCCGACTCCCACGCCGACGCCGACTCCTTCCCCGTCTGTCACGCCATCACCTACATCGTCGCCGGGGTCCTCTGTATCGCCATCGGCTACATTCGCATTTCCGATTCCGAGCCCGAGTGGTACTGCGTCGGCAAGTCCAACGCCGGGCAATGGTCCGTCGCCCCGCCGAGTCCGCCGTGATCCCCACGCGCAACGATCTGATTCACGGTAACGTCATCCGCGAAGTTTCATGTCCGAATCATTCCGAATTCGACTTGCGACTCCCGTGGATGCCGACACCATCGCCCGGCATCGCGCGCGCATGTTCCAAGACATGGGTGAAGTACCTCCCAACCTATTTGAAACATTTCGCGCTAAATCGCGAGATCGCCTTCATGATGCCCTTGCGCGCGGTGAGTATATTGGCTGGATGGCTAGCCCCGAGAATGATTCAAATATTATTGTTGGCGGCGCCGGCGTTCATTTGCAGCGAACTTTGCCGCACCCTCTCAGTCGGTCCGTTCTCGCCGAGGGTCGCCTCGGTATCATCGTCAACGTATTTACCGAACCGGAATGGCGAAGGCGAGGTATCGCCGAGATGTTGCTTCGACGAATCATCGAATGGGCGCGAGCAGAGCGCCTGGACATCTGCGTGCTGCCGTCGTCGATCGTGAGCAGACTGTAGATGCGTTTGCACGTCTGCTCGATGTTGGTGACCAGCGCCGGGTCGAGCCCCTCGGCGAACTGATTCTTTAAACCCCAGCGTTTTCGGTATTCCTCATCCCACTTCGCGCGATAGGTCGCAATCTTCGGCTCGTTCGGCGGCACTTCGCCAAAGAGCAGCTCGCGGATCGGAAAGACGGTTAGCCGCAGGTTGCCCATCAAACTCACGTAGAGTTCACGGCCTGTGATGTATTCCTCGGCGATCACGTCCGCGTCGCGTTTCTCGTGAATAAAAGCCACGCGCTCTCGGAGCTGCTCCTCGGTCTCGACAAAGGACGCCTGCGAAATGCCGTAGGACGCTTCGTCTTTCACCGGCTTCACCACAATTGGGAACTTGAGCTGCTTGGGCCGGGCAATGCGTTGGCCGCGCGGGATGACGACGAAGTTGGGCACATGGATGCGATGATATCCGAGGATCTTTTTCGAGATGCCCTTGTGCTTGCAAAGTGTGAGACCGGTCGAGCCGCAGCCGGTAAAGGGCAGGCTCTGCATTTCGAGAAATGAAACGATGTTCTGGTCGAATCCGGGATTGTTCTTGAACTGTTCGACAAGGTTGAAAAGAACATCAGGCGCGAAGGTTTCGAGTTTTTGCCGGAGAAGATCGACGTCGTCGAAAATGGCGAGATGCTCCGCCGTATGGCCGAGCGCGCCGAGCGCGGCCATGACGTTCGCCTCGGTTTTCCAATCCGGTGTTTTCATCTCCGCGCTAAAATCCTGATCGATCTTCGTTGGACTTGTGCCGTCGAAAAGCACGAGGACTTTGAGTTTCTTTTTCACGCTATTTGGTGCGCTTGAACTTGCCGGTGAAGAGATAATTCATCACCAGCGTGGTAATGAAAGCGGAGACGCGAAAATCCTGCTGCGGATCGTCGTTGAGCACGTGAAGCCCGAGCTGGTCGCAGCGGTCGATGAGCCGGGTGAGGAGTTTGTTCACCCGGAACTTTTTCTCATTCGTCCACTGGCACACCGAGTTCATTAGCCGCCGTCGCCGCTGGCGCAGATAGAAGCTGGCTTTTATGCCGGCTGGCGCGGCGAAGAGTTGCCGGAGATCGGCGTCGTAGAAATCCGGATACGTATCTTCATAGAGCTTCCGTTTGCGCGCGTAATAGGTCTTGAGCTTGACGTTCAGACAATCGTAATCGGCCACGCGATACTCCGGCGCATGCACCGGCGGCTTGCCCGCCAGCGAGCGCATCAGCTCATCGACGTATTCGAGTTTTTGCAGCGCCTTCCAGCCCGCGTAACGCTTGCGCCAATCGAGCCCCGGCGTGAGCCAGACCGCGAAAGTCTCGGCGAAATCTTCATCCGGATGACTCTGCGCGTACCAATCGTCGAGGTGCACGACATAGCTGCGGCTGAACGGGCGCGGCCGGTAAGTATCCGGCGTCTCCTCGCGCGACGTGTGTCCGAAAGTCTGCTGCCACTTTTTCTTGCGCGTAAGTTGGTAAGCGTAAGTGTAAGCGTGCCCCGCTTCGTGCCGCATGAGTTGCATAAACCACTCTTTCGTTCCTCCCTCGACCTCGAGCATCATCGTTCGCTCCAGCGCGCGCAAACGATCGTGGACGAGAAAAAACGGCACGAAGATCGCCGGAATACCGATCGGCACAAACCACTCGTCGCCGATGTGACACTGCGGATGAAACACAAGCCCGTGCGCCGAAAGCTCGTCGTAAAGCTGCCGAATGAGTGGTTCGAGCGCCGTGCCGTCGAGCCGCAAACCGAGCTTCGAGATGCGGCGTTCGAGTAGATCCTGGTCGCTCAGTGATACCCAATCGGCAGCTTCCATTTCGCGCATGATATCACCGAGAAAAGCCGGTCACGCCTCCAGCTGGAAGAACGACCAGCCCCCGGTAAGCTGGGTTTCCGTTGCGACCTCGTCGATGCCGACAACGAGGCTCGGGATCTGAACTCCGCTAATTCCCGCCGAAGGGAGGACCTCACCCAATTGCGCCATACTCTCGGAGCAACTTGAGATACTTCTCCAGTTTCTCGGGATCCATAGTCGAATCGAGGGTGATTGAGATGTTCATTTGTCCACCCACGGTTTTTGCCGATTTTCTGAGAATTACCTCTTCGCTCTTGTCGCCTTCATTCCCGTCGGTCGACTCCTTCTGCGCTCCAAGTATGTCCGACTCTTCGGTGTCCTTTAGATCGTCTTCATGCGCTTTTGAAGGTGAAGCACTGCTAGAGATCTGGATTTCGTCGTCCTTTTCCGAAGCCAAGCCAGCATAGACCGCGGACTCTACAAACAGATCGACGCACTTCTCGCCCGAATCTGGGTGGACTTTAAGTTGCAAAGCTTGTTGTCGAATTTTTGCGCGAGACACCACATCGTTCTGGAACGTGTCAAAGAGCGCTTTGAAGACGCGGGGATGTAAGAAAGCCTCACGCAAGAGCGGCGGGAGTTCTTCCGGCGGCGCAGAGTTGATCGACTGCGCAAGTTTGGTTGCATCGTACGCGCTAGTTTCACCTTGCATCAAGCCATACTGCTTCAGTGCAGACGCGCGAACCTTTCCGGTGGGACCTGAACTGTTAAAGACACCTTTTAAGATGATGTTCTCAGGTTGCGCCCCAGTGTGGGTTTTTGCGACCAGTTTCTTTGCAAACTGAATTGCTTGTCCGAGCGGAGCCTGGGGAAATTGCGCTCCGCCTTTCCGTCCGCCTTTAGGCATTTTCTTTTCGTCAGCCATTTTCGGGGTGGTGCTTCATCGCTTGGATTAACTCCTGCAAACCAATTTTATACGATTTACTGAAATCAGCATATTTTTTGTCGCGAAGCAGTTCTGGTATCTCACAATCATCGAGCCGAATTGGAAGTACGGTTACTGCCCTTTTTTCAATTTCTTGTATTACGGCATTGCTTAGCTCCTTTTTAACCCATGCGGAATTGACGGAATTTTCGCTCAACGCGATGACAAAGAAATCCGATTGCGCCAGACCTTGGCCGATTTTTTCTGTAATCGAATCGCCGACAAGAATCTTCTGTTCATCGAACCAGACATCGATTCCATTTTCGGTAAGGTCAGCAGCTAGCTTCCTAATGAACTGCTTGTCTCGCGAGCTATGTGACAGAAATGCGACGGTTGTTTTCTTTGCCGCTTGATGGCGCTCCTCCTTCCGCGCCACCGCTTCGTCGACGAGATCTTCAACGGAAGTGTCCGGATCTGCTGCACCTAATTCTCGAGCCCATTTGAGAAGCGGTGCTAACGCCGATTCCTGATAGTCTTCTACCGAAGCTAACGTTGCCGCTTTTCGAAGTGCGGCTGGGTGATCGTCTCCAAGCTTTAGAAACTGCCGTAGATGTCGCATTAGGGCATCTTGTACAGCGACTCTCTAAGAACCGCTTTCTTTTCATCCTCCGAACCTTTCGAGGGATATGGAAGTCGGAGCGCATATTCGTCGTCGACCCTATCGAGTATCTCAAGCGTTAAGCCATTCTTTAGAACCTTCCCCACGGTTCTAGGATCCATACTCGTGAACTGCGCAATCTTGGTTGAGGTCGCGTTGCTCATCCACGCAATTGCATCGAGTACATCAAAAATCGACTCCAATCCGACCGGATCGAACTTAAGTGAGCAGCCAGATCGACGTTTGCCTGTTTTGGTTACGGATCGTTTCGGCATTTTCGGGGGTCATGGGGGCCTTGCTGGATTTCAAAATAGGGACTGATCCTGTTGTTTGAAAGACTTTTGTTCCGCCTGGAACTTCGTTACAGACAAACATGCAAGTCAGCGGCGTCTCTTATTTAAACCCAACCGCTCCGGTTGGCGCATCACAAGAAGATTGTTGCTGTCCTTAATGATGACCGATCTTCGTTTTGCTTTCCGGCAGTTGCTCAAATCG
>VBQB01000387.1 GCA_005887855.1 Verrucomicrobiota bacterium
AACGCGCGCGCAGCCGCAACCGACTTATTGATTTCATTGCCAGCCTTTTTGATTGCCCGCACCTCGGTTTTTACTTGAGCGGAGTTGCGCTTCGCGATGACGGCGACCATGGACATCACTTAAGCTCAGAACGTGCCGCCCATGCAAGTGAAATCGATAAGAGCCGAGGATTAGCTGCTCGACCAGCCTCGCATCGTAAACGGCTTATGATGCATCTTTGGCTGCGATGAACACGAAGACTAAGAATGAAGTGCGCGAGCACTCGCCGCCAAAGCGCTCAGCAGAAATAATCTGTGTTAATCTGCGTAATCTGTGGATGAGTTCCTCACCGACGAATGGATTTACAACTGAACGACAGGCTCGCGCTAGTCTCCGGCTCGACCGCCGGGATCGGTTTCGCGATTGCGAATGGTCTCGCACGTGAAGGCGCGCGCGTCATCGTGAACGGCCGCACAGATGACAGGGTGAAGACCGCGATCGAGCGGATTCGTTCGCACAACGCCGGCGCGAAGCTTGAAGGAATCGCCGTCGATCTCGGCAGCGCAGCCGGCGCCGATGAAGTGGTCCGACGTTTTCCAGAGGTGGATGTGCTGGTGAACAATCTTGGGATTTTCGAACCAAAGCCGTTCGAGCAAATCTCCGACCCAGAGTGGTTCCGGTTTTTTGAGGTGAACGTGATGAGCGGCGTACGGCTGAGCTGTGCATATCTGCCGTTGATGAAAAAACGTAACTGGGGGCGAATCGTTTTCATCTCGAGCGAGTCCGGCATACAAATCCCGGCCGAGATGATCCACTACGGCGTAACGAAAACTGCGCAGATCGCCCTTGCGCGCGGCATAGCCGAGACCTGTGCCGGCACCGGGGTGACGTGCAATGCCGTGTTACCAGGACCGAGCGCCTCCGAAGGCGTGAACGATTTTGTCGGGTCGCTCGCATCGCAAGGCGGCCAAACTCACGAACAAGTGGAAAAGGAGTTTTTCGAGAAAGCGCGACCAACTTCGCTGCTGAAGCGGTTCGCCACGCCCGATGAAGTTGCCGCCATGGTGGTATTCATCTGCAGCCCAGTGAGCGCCGCCACAAACGGCGCCGCTCTGCGTGTTGACGGTGGCGTCGTCCGTTCGCCTTTCTAGAAATGGCTGTAGCCCCGAAAGCGTTCGGGGCTGTCTCAGCGGAATTTTCTATCCCTCCTGCTTTCCTGGCTTCCTGATTCGTTCCTCGTCCTAATCGGCTTCTGCGTTGGCATCCGGAAGAGAAAACTCACAACCACGCGAAGTACATTTATGCGCCATATCTTGTCGTACCGCGGCTCGCTAAGATCGTCAAATGCGGAGGTTGCAATGGGCGCACGTTATCGTCCGCCGAAACGAATCCGACGATCGCAAGCCCGATCCCGAGCGCCAAAACAAACAACTTTGTCACATCAATGTCTTGAACCCCGATCCACGCTTGCTCTTGCGCTGGTTGAAACCGTCGCGCCTTGTGAGTGGCGCCCTCGTTTCTACTCTAGCTCGTCGCTATTTCCTGTGATCTGGCGTATAGTCTTCGATGTCCAAACCCTCCGGAGTTTCTTTTTCGCGTCGGATGCCCGACAACGTAACTGAGGAGTTGGTGGCCGTGCTTTCTTCCAGGGCCTCATTTGAATTCAAGCCTTTGTTCGACATGGTCCTGCTCAATCTTCGGGAACGAAACGCTGCCAGCGGCGGGGAAGAGATGCTGCGCTTGCGCGTTTATGAAAAGCTTCAGGGCCTGGTCGGCCGGGGCGCGGTCAATCGAACGATCACCGGGACCACGAAAAAATATAAAGGTGTCGCCCCGCGCATGCGCGGACTCAAAGCGGAGATGAAACTCTTGCGCGCTGACTGGGCTAAAAAACTTCGGGCCAAAGCTGCGGCGCGGCGTTGACCTCCTTAGCTCGCCGGCTGCGCCCGTGCGGCGTGTGATGCCGGGACAAATTCAATCCAGCGAGATGCTTTGCTCGCCCACGCCAAATTTCTTCGGTCGCAGCTCATCTTGACTCATCGTCCATAGACTGATCGTCCATCCTCCGGTGAATATCCGGGATGTGATTTGCCGCATCGTAAGCCGCTTACGATGAATCAGTGACGTAGCTGTTGGTTTGAATTGCTTGCCGAGTGCGTGAGCACGTTCGCGGGACGCGCGCACGTTCTCGCCTGCCGAAACTAATCGAGGCGATCAGCATTGGCTGATCACGGCCTCCGGACGCAGCTTTCTCTGGCAGTCGCGGCCGGGTTGATAGGCTACTACCTAGTCTATTCCATTGGCGTGCGCCTGA
>VBQB01000388.1 GCA_005887855.1 Verrucomicrobiota bacterium
TACCATCGGTGAAGTGAAAAAAGCGGCTGATGTGGTAGTCCTCCTCGTACGCGGAAAAAAGGCGCTCGGTTTCAGCTTGTGAAAGGGAGAACGCCGAAAGCGCGACAGGCTGGCCAAAATCACCGGCGCGCAAACGGTACAAATTCACGAGTTCGCTCAGGGTCATGAGGAAAACTACGCCGTAACGAGGTGCTGAAAGCGCTTCGAAACCTTGGCGTGCTCCTCGCGAATTTCTTGGGGCAGACGAGCACCGAATTTCATGAGGAACTGCTTCGAATCCTCCAGCTCATTCTCCCAATCAGCGGTATTCACGCTGAGCAATTCGCTGAGCGCTTCATCGGAGATTTTCATTCCGTCGAGTGTCATGCCGTTCTTTGCCGGCACATAGCCAATAGGGGTTTCTTGCGCCGCGCCGCGGCCCTCCACGCGCTCCAGAATCCATTTCAGCACGCGCACGTTTTCGCCGTACCCGGGCCACAGGAATTTTCCGTCCGCGCCTTTACGAAACCAGTTCACGTGGAAAATCTTCGGCGGCTTAGGGATTTTCTTCCCCCTCTGCAGCCAATACCCGAAATAGTCCGCCATGTTGTATCCACAGAAAGGCAGCATGGCCATAGGATCGCGCCTCGTGACTCCCACGTCCCCGGTCGCTGCCGCGGTGGTTTCTGAAGCCATCGACGACCCGACAAACACGCCGTGCTGCCAGTCAAACGATTCGTACACCAGCGGCGCAACGCGTGCGCGTCTTCCGCCATAGATAAACGCGGAAATCGGTACGCCTTCCGGCGCCTCCCACTTCGGCGAAATGCTCGGCGACTGCTTCGCCGGCACGGTGTAGCGCGAATTAGGATGTGCCGCAGGCCCTTTCGATGGATCCCAGGGCTCGCCCTTCCAATTCGTGAGTCCCGCGGGCGGATGGCTGCCAATTCCTTCCCACCACGGTTCCCGCTCCGAGGTCATGGCGACATTGGTGAACAAAGTGTTTTTCCGAAGCGCTCCCATCACGTTCGGATTTGTCAGCATTCCGGTGCCCGGCGCCACTCCGAAAAATCCCGCTTCCGGGTTAATCGCGTGCAGGTAGCCGTCATCGCCGATTTTCATCCATGCAATGTCGTCGCCCACGGTCCACACGCGGTAGCCGTGGCTCTCGAGCGCCGACACCATCATGGCCAGGTTGGTTTTGCCGCAGGCACTCGGAAAAGCTGCCCCCATGTACGTCACTTTTCCCCCGGGCGCTTCCAGACCCAGGATGAGCATGTGCTCGGCCATCCAACCCTGTTCGCGCGCCATCACGCTGGCGATGCGCAAGGCAAAACACTTTTTCCCGAGCAGCGCGTTCCCGCCGTAGCCGGACCCGATGCTCCAGATCAGTTTTTCCTGGGGGAAATGCACGATGTAGCGGCGCATGGGATCGAGATCGCCCAGTGAATGCAAGCCTGGAACAAACTCACTGGAGGGGCCCAGGCGATCCATCGCGATTTGTCCCATGCGGGACATGATGCGCATGCTTGCCACGACGTAGGGACTGTCCGTAACTTCCACGCCGACTTTGCTGATGGGCGAATTGACCGGCCCCATGATGTACGGCACGACGTACATGGTCCGCCCGCGCATGGCGCCATCAAACAACGCACCCACTTTGTGTTTCGCGGCGCCGGGATCCATCCAGTTGTTTGTCGGCCCGGCATCGTCCTTGTCGGGCGAGCAGATAAACGTCAGATGCTCGGTGCGCGCGACGTCATTTACGGAACTGCGGTGAAGATGACAATTCGGGTAAGTCTTTTCGTTCAGCGCGAAGGTGTTTTCTTCGCGCAGCATCAGTTCGATCATGCGCCGGTATTCAGCCTCGGACCCGTCGCAATACACGATGCGGTCTGGCTTCGTCAGCCTAGCCGCTTCCTCAACCCAGTTTTCCAGTGGAGTTGCCACTCTGCTCTCCCTGCCAGCACCACTTTTGGCCGCGGACTTTCCAGTGAGCGGCGCTTGGGTTGCTTGCGACACAATTAGCGCTCAGCGTGAAGCCCCCCGCAATGCGAGGTCATGGAGCGAAATGGAGTCGGCCATGCCAACAGGCCTTTTCAAGGCGGGAACGCACGGCCAGGTTAGCAGGCGCAATAATTCTACCCGAGGACAGTCTATGTTAGCCCTCGCCTTCGTTGCAACCTTGCGGCCACTAAGCGCATTCAAGCGGTTATGAGACAGGACCATTTCGAGGCAGGATTCTCTTAGACTTCTTTGATGTAGATTTATGTAGATTATAAGACCTTGTCCAAAGATAACTTGGCCAGAGAGAACGCATTCGAACGGCTGCGCGTGGTGCTGGTGAACACGCGGAATCCGCTGAATATTGGCGCCGCTGCACGCGCGATGAGCAACTTTGGCTTTTTGCATCTGCGTGTGGTGAATCTGTTCGAATTGGCCTTTCGCGAAGCGCGTTCCGCCGTGGGAGCCGCATCTCTGCTCGCGCAAGCTGAGGAATTCAAATCCTTGTCGGAGGCGGTGGCGGATTGCTCGCTGGTTGTCGGTACGACCGCGCTGAGCCGCCGCGGTCAACAACACGCGGTGCGAGATTTGCAGCAGGGAGCACAGCTGGTTAGAAAGCATCTCCGCGCAGGCCGAGTGGCACTTCTCTTTGGCTCGGAGAAGCGTGGCCTTTCGAATGAGGATCTGAGCCACTGCCACTGGCTGCTGCGTGTCCCGACGCGCGAAGAACACCGCTCGATGAACCTTGGTCAGGCCGTCGCCGTGTGCCTCTATGAACTTGCGAGCACAGCGAAACCTTCATTGATAGCGAAAAAACCGGTGCTCGCAACGTCAGGCGATCTCGAGCGCCTCACAACACTTTTGCTGGACGCTTTGCAGGCCAGTGGCTATCTGAAGAAACCAACACTTAGCCGCGCCACAAAATCGCGTTCGGCAGCCCCCGCCGAAGAAAAAGTTCGGCGGTTTATTCGGCGCATGAATCTCTCCCCCGCCGATGCCGAACTCTTGCTTGGCATGCTGCGGCAAATTCTTTGG
>VBQB01000389.1:0-2370 GCA_005887855.1 Verrucomicrobiota bacterium
CCCTTGCGCATTTCGCTTTTCATCTCTTCCAGGCTTTGCACCTCTCCCACCACACGAAACGTTTGGGTGTTCACGAAACGATCGATCAACTGGCGGCTCTCGACGGTGCGATCTTCGTTCAGGATGATCGTCGCCATGTGTTTGACGTCGTTGTCGAGAGCGTAGCCGAACGCGATCATCTCGATCAGCGGCGGAAAAAACATGAAGAAGAGCGTCATCGGATCACGCCAGACGACGATGAATTCCTTGAAAAGAATTGCGCCGAGTCCGCGAAAAGGTTTGCGTTTCATATCACTCGCCACTCGCTGTCATCCCGAGTCGCGAAGACGACGAGGGACCTCGCATCCCCTGGAAAAGCATCGGCGACAAATCCGTCCACTTCGGGTTCAGCGTTTCCACCAATGCGTTTTTCTTACCGCGCCTCCAACCTTTGATCTCTTTCTCGCGTGAGATTGCGTTCCGTGGATCGTCGAAATTCTCGTAATAAAGCAATCGATTTACTTTGTATTTTTTTGTGAAGCCTTCTATCTCGCCCTTTTGATGTTGCCACACGCGCCGAACCAAACTGTTTATGATGCCCGTATAGAGAACGACTCGGCTGCGATTGGTCATCATGTAGACGTAGAACGCCTTCATCAATTTGTGAGGTGCTTCGCTCCGCTCAGCATGACAAGCATCTCATGCCGCCTTCTGTTGTTCCCCGGCATGTTTCGCCGAAAGCTCGACAAACACATCTTCGAGCGACGGGCCGATCTCCTGAATCTCGGCGTGACTGACTCCGACGCCACGCAATTGTTCGTCGATTTGTGCGCGCTTGACACTTTCATCGACCAGCAAATGCATCGATTGACCAAACACCGTAGCGCTCCGCACACCACGAAGTTGATGCACGGCATGGAGCGCCTTCGTCACATGGTCGCAAGTCACATCGAGCCGCCGTGTCCCGGATGGATTCACCTCGGGCATTTTCTTTAACTCGTCTGGCTCGCCGCACACGATCAATTTCGACATGTAAATGTAGCCGACATGATCACAGCGTTCCGCCTCGTCCATGTAATGTGTCGTCACAAAAAGCGTCATGCCTTTGCCGGCGAACTCGAAGAGCAAATCCCAAAGCTCGCGACGCGCGACGGGATCGATGCCTGCCGTCGGCTCGTCGAGAAAAAGCACGGTCGGCTTGTGCATGAGCGAACAGGCCATGGCAAGACGCTGACGCCAACCACCTGAAAGCAGCGCCGCGCGCCTGTCGATGTACGGCTCGAGATGCGTGAGCGCGATCAGCTCATCGCGTTGTTGATTCAGCTGCCGGCCGCGCAAGCCGTAAAGTTTGCCGGAAAAAATGAGGTTTTCATTTACCGTCAGCTCATCGTAGAGCGAAAATTGTTGCGACATGTAGCCGATCATCTCCTTGATCGGCTCCATCTCGCGCACAATGTCGTGACCGCCGATTCGCGCCGTCCCATCGCTCGGCTCCAGAATTCCGCATAACATTCGGATCACGGTGGATTTGCCGGAACCGTTCGGGCCGAGAAAGCCGAAGATGGATCCCTTGCCGACGGAAAACGAGACATGATCGACCGCCGTGAATGTGCCGAAGCGTCTCGTCAGCCCTTCGCACTCGATCATTGCGTCACTCATCTTTTGTCACCTTGAGCGAAAACTTCGTATCCATTCGTGCCTGCCACGCCGTAGCTGTGCGAAGGTGGGTTCATTCGTGGTTGTTCCGCTCATTTTAGATTTGGAAAATACACGTCCGCGGACATCCCCGCACGCAAGCGCTCATCATCGCTCGGGAGTCGAATCTTGACGCCGAATACCTGCTGGATCCGATCTGCTACCGTTTGCACGTTGCGCGGTGTGAATTCGGCCTGGCGGTTAATCTGTTCGACCGCGCCATCGAAATCTTTTCCGGGAAATGAATCGACCCGCACGCGAACATGGTCGCCTACTTTGATTTGGCCCAGCCAGGGCTCCGGAACGTAAACGCGGACCCAAAGATGTCCCGTCAAGAGCAGAGTGGCGGCTTCGCGATTGGGCGGCAAGATATCGCCCACTTTCACGCTAAGCACCTCCAGAATTGAATCGCTGGGCGCGACCACCTGCATTTCCGCTAATTGGGCATCGATATCGGCGAGCTGTGCACGCGCCTGCGCGACACGCATCTTCGCCGCTGCGACATTTTTCTCCTGTGCTTTGGCTGAGCTGTCTGCACGCTCTGCGTCGCTTGGAGAAACGACTTTGCGCTTAAGCAGGTCCTGCTGACGCCGCGCATCGTCGCGCAGGAATTCCAATTGCGCCTGCTGTGCATCGGCGTCGTGGATCGCTGTGTCGATTTGTGCGGCGGCAAGATCGCGTCGTGCATGCAGTTCG
>VBQB01000389.1:2467-5484 GCA_005887855.1 Verrucomicrobiota bacterium
CAGCGACGACATGCATAGAGCTGCGCTGCAAAGACAGTTGTCGATATTTCGTCGAGTGAACACTCGCTCGCTAGTCGCATCGGCTCCGCAATCTTGCAAATGGCTGCTCCTCCGCTAAAACAGTTCAGAATGGCCGGCTATTCGGGCACACCACTGACGCGGAAACTGGGAATAAAACCGGCGACGACGGTCACAGTTATCAACCAACCGGTGGGTTACCGAAAATTGCTCGGCAAACATGCGGATGGCGTCGAGTTTACCGACCGGGTCAAAAGTGGATCGAGCTTCATTCACTTTTTCACAACGCGTCGCAGCGAATTGGAAAAACAACTGGACCGATTACGCGCGAAAGTCTCGGATACCGGAACGCTTTGGGTTTCGTGGCCGAAAAAATCGGCTGGAGTGCCGACCGATGTGACGGAAGATGTGATCCGCGCTGTTGCGCTGCCGCTTGGTTTCGTCGATGTAAAAGTGTGCGCGATTGATGAAACCTGGTCGGGACTGAAACTGGTGATTCGGCGCACGAATCGAAAGCTGCCAACCACAAAATGAAAACGCGTTGCTTTGATCACATCGATTTACGGGTAACAGACATGGAAGTGGCAAAAAGGTTTTACGCGAAATTTTTGCCGCAGCTCGGATTTGTTCGCGAAAGCCCGGGCGACGACTTTCATACCTTTTATTCCGCGGGGGGCGACAAGCCCTCAGAATTTTTTGGTTTCACCGAAGACAAACATCATCAGCCGAATGGAACGCGCATCGCATTCTGGGCGGACACGCGCAAAGAAGTGGACCGGATTGCGGAATTAGTGAGAGAAGCGGGCGGGAAAACTCTGGAAGGGCCGGAAGTCTGTCACGATTACAGTCCCGGCTACTACGCTTTTTTCTTCGAGGACCCGGACGGCAACAAGTTGGAAATTTGCTGTCGGGAAAGTCCGATCATTGCGAAATGAGCCAGTTTCGGCGAAGAGTTGGGCAATGAGCAATCCGGCGCACGTTCCTGCGATTCTGCAGGAGCCACGTCGCCATCGCTATCTTAAGCTCATCGCACTCTTCAAAATCGGCAAAGGCGTTCTTCTGCTTCTGCTCGGTGTTTCGCTCCTTTTCCTAAACGCACGAAGCCGTTGGATGGATGCCTTGTCGGATTGGGCCGCGGACGAAATCCTTATGGAGCACAGCAGAGCGGTTACTTACTTGCTTAACAAACTCCAAGCGGTGCTCGCAGGCGGCATGCTGCGTGCCACCGGTTTTTTGGCCCTCTTTTACACGGCAGTTCTTTTTACTGAAGGAATCGGCGTGTATATGGAGCAGCGATGGGCGGAATTGCTGATGATATTCGCCACCGCAGCTCTGATTCCGCTCGAGGTCCGGCACATTTGGCACCGTCCGAGCCTGGCGGCCGTAGTCATTCTCATTGTAAATTGCTTCATCGTCTGGTTCCTCTATTTCGTTTTGCGACGCAAGCCGAACCCCGTCGCGACGCCGATGGAACGCGAGCTGGCAAAGATTACCTAAAGCGCGTGACGCATCTTGCCCGCAGCCATTCGGGCGGCTGCTATTAATCCAGCGGACTTTTGACTCCGATTCCCGGCTTATTCAGCACATGCGTATAGATCATCGTCGTGCTCACGTCCTTGTGCCCTAACAATTCCTGCCGCGTAAAAGCCCGCCGCGTTCTGCGCGGTTGCGCTCACGCGGCTGAACGCATCGGATGTTTGTTGAGGTAATGTCTCAGTTGCGCTTTGAGAAATCGCCGGCCAGAGCCACTCTTGAGATACCTTTCACGGCCCAGAGCGTCAGCTTGATTGAGATAGGCTTCGTAGTAAATCAGTCTGCATGGTCGCCGGTGTGCTGTGGAAGCGGCCTCTCCGCTCTGGTGTGAAGTGAGTCGACGCCTCAGATTTGACGAGTAACCTATGTATAGCCCCGAATCGCTCTCCGATCTGAGCACGTAAACGTAGAACACCTCCCGCTTTTATACATGCTCCTGGCACGTGAGCGAAGCTTTTTACGTGCTGGTTTGAGTCGAAGCGGCGACCTGCCCCTTTATCGCGAGACTGCTTAGGAAGCTGGCAATGTCGCTTCCGGCGAGATCACGCGGGTGCTGCTTGCCGTGAAACAAAATGTAGCGCCGAATCCAGCCGACGTACGCTTCCTCGGTCCGGAGGCTATAGTGGCGCAAGCGCATCAACTGGCGGATTTGATCCAGCAATTTGGGCTTGCTCGCTTCGGCCGACCCTGATAATGACGAACTCATGTTTTCTTTTTATCGGAACCCCTCCTGAGTAAAACCCGAAATAGCCGAAACAAACTTTCGTCGAATCGTAGTTAGGCCTTCTAGACCGTTGAAAACTATATGAGTACTCCTGAACAAATCCTCGATGATTGGTATATACGCGTAGCCGTCACGCAAAGGGCACACTACTTGTCTGCCGACCACTTCGGCAAACTGAAGTACTGGCTCGGAATTCCAGCCGTTGTGTTGTCAACCTTGGTCGGGACGTCACTATTCGCTACGCTACAGAAGCAGCCTGAACCTCGGCTCCAGATTGCCGTTGGTCTTGCGAGTGTCGCGGCTGCGCTTCTCGCGAGCCTTCAAACATTTCTTGGTTACTCGGACAGGGCAGAGAAACACCGAGTTGCGGGAGCAAAGTACGGTGCGCTGGGAAGAGAGCTGGAGCAGCTTCGTGCATCCAGCATTACCCCGACGCCCGAGGCCATTTCGGAAGTAAGAAAGAGGCTTGATGATCTCGCGATGGAGTCTCCAAATAACCCGCTTCCAATCTACCGGAAGGCTGGCTCAAGTTCGCTCGAACCCAAGCGAGATGGGGCCTAACCATGCGATGCAGCGAACGGCTACCAGCTGCGCGACCACATTTTCTATGATTAAAATCCTTCCACTTCGAATGGCGCTCACTCACGATAGCCGTCGCTGATCTTATTCTCGTTAGACGAGGTTAACACTTGCCCGCAATACCGGTGAAATACAAACCAACAGGAAAATAAAGCCCTGAAAT
>VBQB01000340.1:0-2981 GCA_005887855.1 Verrucomicrobiota bacterium
GCCCCATTTACAAAGCTTTCGGCGAAAAACTGTGGCCACTGATGGACGAACTCAACCTCACGCTCGCGGCATGAAGATTCAGGACGTCATCGCTATGTTGAATCAGATGGAGCGCGACGGCGTGATCAAACGCTACGCCATCGGCGGAGCAGTTGGAGCGACCTTTTACCTGGAACCGGTCAGTACGCTCGATGTTGATGTATTCATTGCTTTCAAACCGCAGCCAGAAAGCGTCATCGTTTCTCCCGCCCCGATCTTCGACTACCTCAAGAAGTTTGGCTGCAAGATGGAAGGCGAGTACATCGTCATCAGTGGATGGCCCGTTCAATTTCTTCCACCTACCGGACCGCTTCTCGAAGAGGCATTAGCTCGCGCAGTAGAGGTCGACGTCGAAGGAATACCGGCGCGAGTCTTCACCGCGGAATATCTTGCTGCGATCGCGCTTCAAACAGGGCGCGCGAAAGACAAGGCCCGGTTGCTTCAGTTCATCGAAGCTCGCGCGCTCGACTCATCGTATTTTGAAGCGATTGTCGCGAAGCATGGATTGACTCAGCAATGGCAGAGATTTCAGAAACAATTCCTCTCTTCATGAGCTTCGACTTCGAACAGATGGCTGCGAGCAAACAGGCGCTTCGCCGTCGACTGACCGCGTTGCCGATCGCAGAAAAGCTGCGCTTGCTCGATGGATTGCGCGAACGCGCTGTTACCATTCGTGAAGCAACTGATCGCGAATCCCATGCTGTCCACGAAGAATCAACTCAATACCGAGCGCGAAAAGGCACGACGCATGGGTAATCTCGCAATGAATCAGCTCGCCTGGCTCGAAAAGATGCGCGACTACATTAGCGCCAGTGGCAGTGCGGACCGCGAGCATCTCGAAACCGACAACGTCCTGGGTCCAATCTACAAAGCTTTTGGTGATGGCCTGTGGCCACTGATGGAGGAACTGAACCTGACTTTGGCGGCATGACAGCAGTTGAACCGAGCCTGGTTGCTATCGGGTCCGTCACGGAAAAGAAAGTCGACCAATCCGGACCAGCAGACGCGGAGTATTTCACTTACATCGATATCAGCAGCATCGATAACCAAGCGAAGCTGATCACCGATTCAAAGAGATTGCCTTTATCTGCCGCGCCGAGTCGAGCACGTCAAAGAGTGAAGGCTGGCGATGTCATCGTTTCGATGACTCGTCCGAACCTCAATGCGGTTGCAGTCATATCTGACGAACTCAGCGGAGCAGTTGCGTCGACGGGGTTTGATGTTCTTCGCGCCAAAGAGGCAACGATACCCCCATGGCTCTACTTCGCTGTGCAAAGTCCGCACTTCATTGAAGCGATGTGCCGCGTCGTGCAAGGCGCTCTGTATCCCGCTGTTCGCCCCAAAGACATTCGGCAATTTCAAATTCCACTCCCGCCGGTTGAGGAACAACGGCGTATCGTGGCGGAGATTGAGAAGCAGTTCACGCGATTGGATGCAGGAGTCGCGTCGTTGAAGCGCGTCCGGACCGCGCTGAAACGCTACCGCGCCAGCGTACTGAAAGCCGCTGTCGAAGGCCGACTCGTTCCCAACGAAGCCGAACTCGCACGAGGAGTAAATTGTACGTACGAAACTGGCGAAGAGCTACTGCGACGCGTGCTCAAGGAGCGCCGCGATAGCTCGAAGGGGAAACGCACCTACAAAGAACCGGTACTAGCAAACGCTGTTGATCTTCCAGTTCTCCCTCGAGGTTGG
Organism: Verrucomicrobiota bacterium; assembly: GCA_005887855.1. The sequence continues at coordinate 1,732 of VBQB01000340.1, forward strand.
ACTTGGTCAAGCGTCGAGCAACTCGCAGCGCCAGAACCGAATTCCATCACAGATGGTCCTTTTGGATCAAACTTGAAGACGGAACACTATACGGCATCTGGCCCGCGAGTTGTTCGTCTACAAAACATTGGTGACGGTGAGTTTATCGACGAGGAAGCTCACATTTCAAAAGAGCATTTCGACCGTCTTCGGAAGCACCGTGTTGATGCTGGAGATCTCGTTATAGCGGCCTTGGGGAGCACGCCGCCTCGCTCTTGTTTGATACCCACGTCGCTCGGACCGGCAATCGTGAAAGCCGACTGCATCCGGTTCAAAGTGAATAATAAGATTTTGGCAGACTACATAAACTTCGCCCTTAACTCAGGCCCGGTCAGAAACCGCACTAAACGGATTGTTCACGGAGTAGGGCGACCACGCCTCAACCTAGCCGAGATCAAGGCAATCGTGCAACGTTAGCAGGTGTTCCCCGCGCGAAAGTTTGGTCTAAGATAGCCTGCTTCAGCCGACCTGCGCGCGAATGGCTTTGCTCGACGATTTGTGAAACGCGCTGAACGATGGAGAGCCGTCGCTCAAGTTCGACAACAATTCGTTCTTGTTCCTTTCGTGGCGGAAGAGGAAGAACGCCGACTCGATCACTCTTGGAAATTTTGAAAGCCAATCCCGCCGGAATTACCCCGGAAGAGTTGTTTCGCGCTAGCGGCTATTTAAACAACGGAGATCCAGATTCTTTTTACCGCGAATTGGCCATGATTGCCCACCTGCTGGAGGAGCAAAAGCCCAGCGGTTCTGATTCTGCCGCTTGGCCCGGTGAGAGCAGAGTTTTACTTAAATTGAAGGTAGCTGCTGCATGAGAATCGACCGACTGTGGTTAAAAGAATTCCGTAACTTACGTGCCTTTGAGGTTGACTTCGATGAAACAAGCACGCGGCAAGTTATCGTGGGCCGGAATGGAGTTGGGAAATCCAACCTGCTGGAAGCCATAACACGGATTTTCCGTGACCTTGATCTGGAAGAGGCCTCCGAATTTGAATACGAGATCGAGTACTTCTGCAACCAGCATGCAGTAAAGGTCCGCTGCGAAGGAGAGTTAACTATCGTCATCGCTCCAGAAGCAGACTGCCACGGAGTAACGCGATCCGCGCGACCGTACACTCAATTACCCGTTGCGGATTTCTTTGAGCGCAACCGAGCAGTGGGCGGCCAACATAATGAAGGCCGCTTGCTACCTCTGTATGTATTCGGATACTACT
>VBQB01000340.1:2990-4532 GCA_005887855.1 Verrucomicrobiota bacterium
GGTGAGGAACTCCCTTTGCGCGCTGTTTTCCAAGCCAAACCACACCACAGCCAATTTGCATTATTAGCATTCTACGCAACCAGAGATGACGCCGCGAAACAATTTCTGCGAAACGAGTGCGGAATTACTGGATTCGACTCTGCATTATTCGCTCTGCGCGAGCCTTACTGGAAACAGTCACAGAAGGCAAATAGGGCCGGCGACAGCCGGTTTTGGAACGCTGGCGGCAAGGTCGCTCCATTCTTGGATAGATTATTTTCGTCCAGCCTAGCGCCCATGGCTACCCGAGAGAGAGTCCGTGTGTCCCTCGGACAAGAGAAAACGAAGGAGCGTCGATACTGCTTTATACCGGATGAACATGCGCTTCAGCAGCTCGCTGAGCAGCTGACTAACAAAGAGTTTTTTGCCCGGCTTGAGAGCCTTGTGTTCAGCGATCTGGTCGATGCTGACGGGTCAGATCTCAGGGTGTGGGTTAACATCGACAATCTACAAACACCTGCGACGTTCGATGATCTCGCTGAGGGCGAGCGGCAACTCCTGACGGTATTGGGACTGATGCGGTTTACGGCGGAGAAGGAAGCTCTGTTTCTTCTCGATGAGCCTGACACGCACCTCAATCCGGCATGGTGCCTAGACTATCTGGAGAATCTGCGGCTTTACGGGGCGATGCCAGCAAACAGCCAGATTATCATGACCACGCATAGTCCGCTGACATTCGCAGGCTTGGACAGAAACGAAGTCGTTATCCTTGAACGAAACTCGGAAGGTCGAATTTTCTCTGACCACCCTACCAGTGCGCCGAAAGGCATGGGATTTGCCGCGATCTTGACAAGCGAGTTTTTCGGGTTGCGATCGACGCTAGATCGGCAAACGCTCGCGAAAATCGACCAAAAGCGTGAACTCGCATTGAAAGAGCCTAAATCGGATGATGATCGTCGTCGGCTCGCGCAGTTGAGCGATGAGCTGGGACAACTCGATTTCTCGCATTCGGCGCGTGATCCGCTCTACCTCGAGTTTATACATGCGATCACGCAAGCGCAGGTGGAGGAGCCAAGTCTTAAAGCTGCGGTACCTGCTAAAGCGACATGGCGCGAAAGGCAAGCCATTGCGACTGACGTCGCGAAACGATTATTAAGGCTCAGGAGTTCGGAATGAGATTCGTCGATCATGAACAGTTAATGAGATTTGCCGACTTGGAACCTCTTCGTGAAGCGAATCTGCGTTTAAAGGCCGCTGTCGAAAATGAACGCACAAACGTGATGAACGAGGAAGAAGCGAAGTGTAGTGCGCTACGAACACCTCTGTGGGCTGTCGGTTCGGCGAAATGCTGGTATTCGGAAGTCACCCTTCAAGAAGGCGAAGGCCACGTGGAGCATTATCGTCCCAAACGTCGCCTTTGGGGAGCAGATCATGACGGCTATTGGTGGCGCGCGTTGGATTGGAGGAACCTGAGGCTAGCACATCCGACGACCAACAAACGGATGACGGACTTCATCACAAAAGAGAAGGCAGGCAAGGGATCATACTTTCCACTGCGAGATG
>VBQB01000341.1 GCA_005887855.1 Verrucomicrobiota bacterium
AGGCCGTAATAAACGCGGGCCGCCGCGGTCTCATCCGGCTGAATTGAGGGGGTAATAATCGACGCGGTGCGGCGGCCGAACCGTTGCTTCGTTAACTGACGGACTGGAGCGGGGAACTCCAGTTCGGCGGCGCGCGGGAAGCGTGAACGTATCGGGCCAGGGAACCATCGGCTCGGCGGGCCATTAAGAAAGTAGCCGCCGCCGTAATCCCATGAAGCAATGCCACACCAAAGGGTGCGAAAATTCCCGGGGACTGCGCGTGTTCACCCTCTCCTGGGGGAGAGGGCCGGGGTGAGGGCGAGGGTTTCCTCGAATCTCATTTTCGGAGTAGGATGCGCACCCGCAAATCCCAAATCTGGAACCCAATCCGCCTCGTGACCTCGGCGGCTACGAGACTCTGGAGGCTCTAACCCGCATTTCTCAGTGCGCCGTGGAAGCGCAAGACTTCAGTGGGGAAGTAGAAAACCCACCCGGCAACTTTCGCTCCGCCGGTAGCAGTCGGAGTAGCCCTGCTCGGCAACGAACGGGGCTGAAGCCTCCGGTGCAAAAGGTCTCGAAAGGAGATCAGCGAGCCGACAGGCCGTAATATGAGTGAACACCGAGCAAGCCTCGAAAAGGGTAATGCGAGCGCCGATCCAGTTGAGAAATGGAGAAGGCTGTCATCACGCGGGAAGCGAGCGAAGAGAGCACCGCGGGAGTTCGCCGGGGTAGGGGTGACGGCATGTAGGCGTCAGAAGTCTAGCGATAACACGGGAAACCCATCACGGCGGGAGGTCAAAGCTCCCGGCCAGCAACCCGCGAGGGACAGGCTGGGCCGTGGGGGGTGGCGGAGAGGCTCGCCGGAGCGACGAAGCCGGGTAACGCCGGTGGAGCAAAGGAGCCTCAGTTCAAGGACGATGACCGAAGAAGGAAAAGCCCGGAGATTGGCATGAGCCTAACAACTCCAGAGAGCGTTTGGAACCTTCAGCAGTCATTACAGGCCAAAGCGAAGGCAAATCCGGCCTTACGCTTCTATAGCCTTTACGACAAGATCTATCGCAGGGACGTGCTGGCGTTTGCCTGGCAACGCTGCCGCTTCAACGGCGGCTGCGCCGGAGTGGACGGGCAAACCTTCGAGCAAATCGAGTCAGCGGGCTTGAGAGCGTGGCTGGATCAATTGACGGAAGAACTCAAAGGCAAGACCTACCGGCCGCAAGCCGTGCGCCGGGTGTTCATCCCCAAAGCCGACGGGAAACAGAGACCGTTGGGTATATCGACGATCAAAGACCGAGTCGTGCAGATGGCTGCTGTCATCGTGCTCGAACCCATCTTTGAAGCAGATTTGCCTGACGAACAGTACGCCTACCGAAGCAATCGCAGTGCACACGACGCGATCCGCAGAGTGCACGGGTTGATCAATCGAGGACACCGCAGCGTGGTCGATGCCGACCTGAGCGGCTACTTCGATTCGATTCCGCATCACGAGTTGATCAAAAGCGTGGCGCGCCGCGTGAGCGACGGAGCGATGTTGAGGCTGATCCGGCAATGGCTGGAAATGCCCGTCGAAGAAACCGACGAACGGGGAAACAAAAGGCGTACGACGGTCAACAAGGACAGCGGACGAGGCACGCCACAAGGCTCGCCGATTTCGCCCCTGATGGCCAATCTCTACATGCGACGGTTTATCCTGGGATGGAAGCAGCAAGGCTGGGAAAAGCGGTTGGGAGCACACATCGTGAACTATGCGGATGACTTCGTGATCCTGTGCCGAGGCCCGGCGCAGGGGGCGCGAGAACGGATGCAGAAAATCATGGGAGTGCTCAAGCTGACCGTGAACGAGAAGAAAACCAAGACCTGTCGATTGCCCGAAGAAAGCTTTGACTTTCTGGGCTACACGATAGGGCGGTGCTACTCGACCCGGACTGGCCGCGTTTATCTGGGAACCCGACCGGCGAAGAAGCGGATTGTCCGCATCTGTGAAGAGGTCAGCGAAGCGACGAGACGGTCAACGCTGGGACAGAAGACCGAAGAAATGGTGGTCGAGCTGAACCGCAAACTGCGAGGCTGGGCCAACTACTTTTGTCTTGGACCCGTGAGCAAAGCCTATCGGGCAGTGGATAGCCATACCCGGTATCGGCTCCGTCAATGGTTATGCGGCAAGCACAAAGCAGCCGGAGCGGGAACGGGAGAATACCCCGACGAGTATCTCTACGAGAAACTCGGACTGATCCGGCTGGAAAAGCTGACTGCGAACCTGCCGTGGGCGAAAACCTGAGCGCCTTGTCCGAAAGCCGGATGCGGGAAAACCGCCCGTCCGGTTTGACGAGCGGGATGTGGAAACGGAAGCTCTCAAGGCTCACCGCGCCACATCTCGACTCTACCCGGATTGGAGCGCGGCTATGTCGAAGACCAGCCGCAGCACGCTCGCAACGTGCTGCGGCTGACGCTTCGCGCACAGCCGCGCTCCGGCGGAATGTTGACCAATCAATCAAGTGGTGAGAAATGCGGGTTAGAATCGAGCGCCCACGCGCCACCGCGGCGAATGCCCGAAGGACGCTCCGAATCCGAAGTGCGGATAGGAATAGCAGCCCCGGTGGGAATAATAAGAATTGCTGTAGGGATAGCTGTAGTAGCGGTGGTAATACGGTCCCGAATAGCAATAGCGTGGATAGGAATAGAAGCCCGAATACGCATACGAAGGATAGCCGGAATATACATACTGCGGGTAGGTGTAGTTGTAAGTGACGATCGGAGGAGGCGCGGCATAGACCGGCGCCGAATACGTGTTGGCCGATGACGGCGCGGCTTTCGCTTCCTCCGCCGCTTTTTGCTGGCTCTGCGCATACGCCATGGCACTCTCCTGTTGCACCTTCGCCCCGTGACGAATCATCGCCGTGATGATTGGCGACGGAACACCCAGACCGTGCAGCCGCACGATCTCCTCCGCGTTGGGATGATAAGGCACGTTGGAATTCTCGATGTAATTCAGGATCACGTCTGTCTCGACGCCGTTTTCGTGCATCTTCGCCA
>VBQB01000342.1 GCA_005887855.1 Verrucomicrobiota bacterium
CAAGCGCGACGAGTCAGTGAATTTCTACCCGGCGAGAAAGCACCGATCGCAAGGACAATGATGCAATTACTGGTATCGCAGTGCAAGCATCGGGTCGATCTTCATCGCACGGACCGCTGGGATGTAGCTTGCGAGCAGAGCAACCGCGATCAGCATCAGAGAGATTGAAACGAATGTTGCTGGATCAGTTGCGCTGATTCCGAAGAGCAGACTTGCCATGACGCGCGTGAGCGCGAATGACGCTGCGAGGCCGATCGCGAGACCAGCAGCCACAAAACGCAGGCCCTGCCTGAGAATCATTTTCAGCACGTCGCTCTTCTGGGCGCCCAACGCAATGCGGAGGCCGATTTCACGCGTCCGTTGTGCGATGGAGTAGCTCATAACGCCGTAGATCCCAACGGCTGCCAGCACCATCGCCAATGCGGCAAAAATGCCTAACAAGAGCATGCTAAAACGCTGCCGCGCGACTGCTTCCGATACGATCTCGTCCATCGAGCGGAGATTCGATACCGGCTGATCCTTGTCCACGGCCCAAATGGCATTTCGTACCGCTCCCGCCAGGCTGAGTGGCTCGACGTTCGTGCGAACGACAAGCGCATTCGGTGCAAAGGAATTTAACTGCTGATAAGGCATGTACATCTGCATTTTCGGCTCGGAAACGAAATCATTTTGTCGAACGTCCTTCACCACTCCGATGATTTCGATCCAGGGGATATTCCTATTTGTCGATCCTGGTTTGAGACGCTTGCCGATGGGATTTTCACCCGGCCAGAAATGACGCGCAGTCTTTTCGCTGACAATTACCACTCGTGCGGAGTCGGCCTTGTCTTGTTCACGGAAATCGCGGCCTCGCACCAGCGGAATTCCCATGGTGCTGAAGTAACCCGGGCCGACAACGCGCAGGATCACATCAGGTCGCTGATCAGGCGGAGGATCGGTGCGCCCTTCGATACCGATCGGCATGGAGTCTCCATCGTACGTGAGCGGTAGGTTGCCGGCGACAGCGGCTGATTGCACTCCCGGCAGAGCCTGCACGCGGCGAAGCACCTCAGCGTAAAATGGTGAACGGCGCTCCTTGTCTGGATATTTCACTTCCGACAAAGGAATCTTCATCGTCAGCAAATCATTCGCCCGAAAGCCGGGATGAAGGTTTCGAAGATGCATGAAGCTGTTGATTAACAGTCCGGCCCCCATCAGCAGAACAAACGACACCGCGATTTCGCCGATGACAAGCAGCGCGCGGATTCGATTTCCTCTTGTTCCTCCGGCAGCATCGCGACCGCCCTCCTTCAGCGTGTCATTTATGTCGAGGTGCGATACCTGCATCGCTGGCGCGAGGCCGAATATGATTCCAGTCACTAACGCCACTAACCCGGTAAAGACTAGCACCTTTGCGTCAATACTGATGGCCTGTGCCTGCGAGATTGTGTCTGGAATAAACGTTTTCAACACACGAAGCCCTGCTATTGAAAGCAACAGTCCGACAGCCCCGCCGATTACAGCGAGCAAAACGCTTTCGGTTAAAAACTGTCTCGTCAGGCGAGATCGGCCTGCGCCAAGAGCCAAACGCAACGCGATCTCCTTTTGCCGGGCGGCGGCTCGCGCCAGCAACAAGTTGGCGACGTTCGCGCACGCAATTAACAGAACGAATCCGACTGCGCCCAATAGTACGAGAAGAGCCGGCTTGATGTCGCCCACCACCTGCTCCTGCAGTGCAGTCACAACACTGCCAACGCGAAGATTTTCCTCTGGATACTGCTGGGCAAGGCGCGCGGCGATCGTGCTCATTTCCGCCTGTGCCTGTTGCAGGGTCACGCCCGGTTTCATCCGTGCAATCACTTCCAGAAAGTGATTCCCGCGACTGGCGGCCTCCTTGGCGTCGAACGCGAGCGGCACCCACAACTGGTCGCGCCGGGTGGGAAATTGAAAGCTGCCGGGCATCACTCCAATGACGGTGTAGCTTTCGCCATTCAGACTAACCGCCTGGCCGATCACACGTGGATCGCCGCCGAATCGGTGCTGCCATAATCCGTTGCTAAGAATGACAACTCGACTGCCGGGTTTGTCCTCCTCCGCGCGAAACGCGCGGCCGAGCTGTGGTTGGACGCCAAGCAGATCAAAAAGGTTCGCCGAGACGCGGCGGCCGTCGAAGCGTTCGGGCTCGCCCACGCCGGTAAGATTAAAGCTTCGTTCTACCATCGCTGCCATCGCTTCGAACACAGTGTTTTGAGCGCGCCAATCGATGAAGTTCGCTGGCGAGGGCGTGTTTTTCGGAAACCCGAGATGCGTCGCCTCCTCCCATAGCATGACCAGACGCCCGGGATTTTTGTAAGGCAACGGCCGCAGCAGCACAGTGTTGACGACACTAAAGATTGCGCTGTTTGCGCCGATGCCGAGCGCGAGGGCGAGCACAGCGACGATGGTGAAGCTCGGATTCTTCACGAGCATCCGCAGGCCATAATGCAAGTCTTGAGCAAGATCGCCAATAATGT
>VBQB01000125.1 GCA_005887855.1 Verrucomicrobiota bacterium
CACCGCCACCGCTTTCCAATGGCCGTGCAAATTAGCCCACTCACCCTCCGCCTTTGAAGCTTGTCCGGGGGGAAGTCGTACATCGGCGCATAAACTATCGATAATTTGTGAAATAATGGCGTTGGCCTTTGTCTGATTGACACTCGCCTGTTGAGTCTTTAACGCTACAGGCAACATCCCCAGGACGGCGATAAGGCAAAATGCGCCCACACCGAGGGCAAGAGTGATTTCGACGAGCGAAAACGCGGCAAACTTGTGCAAGCGGTGTTTCGCTTTCATTTTTGGATATCTGATCAGATTTCGGCCGATGCTGTCAAGCTTAATGGCGATCCTATTGCGGGGATGGTTGTCAGCCCTGATTGGGAGGGGAACCGTAAAGCGTTTCATTTTCGATAAATTTTCACGTCGCCAGCAAACCCGGTTATCTGAACAGCAACAACATTGCTAGGGGGGGATGTAGGGGCAACACTTCCGTGCGTTGGTTCCAGTGCGATCTCGGCCGCGGTCTGCGGAGAATTTGTCGAGTTGTTAATTCGCGCCTCACCACCTGCGCTAAACTCGATCATCTTTCTAAATGTGTACTGCGCCGCAGGCGCGGGACTTCCGACAGGATATCGAAACGGAGTAGTAGAGTCTGCCGGAGTTGAATTCCCGATGCAGTACGCGGACGCGACGATCGGACGGGTATCAAAGGTTGAGCCTGTCCCCGATGGAGTGTCCGTATGCGTCCACAAGTGTACCTTCTCAATCTTTGTCAATTTGCCCACCTGGATTAGCTTCGTTGGGTCGATCTCGCCGCTGCCCGAACCATAAATATTGGTTCCGTCTTTAGAAGCAACAATCGACATGATAACCCTGCCCACTGCTGGTGTATCTAAGTTCGGTGACGAAGGGTTTGAGACGTTCTCCTCGAAAAAACCGACCCAGGTATACGTACTGTTAGTCATCGCGTAAGTACGAGCGGTATCGAGGGTGCCTTTGATCGTGTATGCGGCGCTGGTGGCGTCGGTCCCGCTTTTTATGTTCGTGAATGCGGGAACTATCAGGACCATTAGGAGGGCAATGATGCCGAGAACGACGAGGAGCTCGATCAACGTGAAAGCGGAGCGCTTACGTTGCAGAGATCGGAGATCGCAGATGGGAGATGGGCATCCGGACTTCGAGCTTCGAACGTCGAACTTTGAATCGTGGCAAGCGCGACGCGGACGGGTCTGTGGGGACAACACGGTTGGGGTGCAGAGTTTAGCACAAGTTCTAGGCGAGAAAAGCTTTATGTTTTAATCCGCCTACGCCCGCAGCCGCCTTCACCAAAAGTTGCTGCGAGCCATGGGCTACGGCGCCATGAAAAGATCCGCCTATGCCTCCGGAACCGTGTTGTCATGCGAGTGTCCGAGAGTCAATTCAGAGGCAGAGATCGGACATACATCAAAAGGGCCCGGGCCCGTTCTTCGCCACATTTGCCTATTTTTTGCTCTCCGCCTTTCGAATTCCCCAGCCAAGCTTTGACACATGGCCGGCGAGCAAACGCCAGCGTCCACCGTCTTTGATGAATGTGTCCGTGAATTGGAATTTCGAATCGAAAGGTTTCCCGCCGGAAATCCCCTTCGTGTGTGTGCGGCCGGTGACGACTGCGGTGTTGCCGTGGACGCGCATCTTCATGCCGGTGTTCTCGAACACTTCGTATTTCGGATCTTGCTTCCTTGCCTCCTCGAGATCGTTTGCCCGCGTCGTTATCTTGCCGGTTGAGTTGGTCAACATGTAATCCTCCGTCACGCCTCGTGCGATGCCGTCGGCGTCGCTGTTGAGATAAGCATCAGCAAGTTCGCGCTCTGCTTTCAGGACCGCGTTCTCTTCGCGCTCTGCTTGCTGGGCCGCGTTCTCTTCATTGCTTTTCTGTTCATTGCTCTCTTGTCCGAACACGAGCAGAGAACTGGCAAAGAATGCTAATGCAAAAGCGGTAACGGTTTTCATAAGAGCAAATGTAATCAAGATCCGACTCGCTGTCTTCTCTCTGATCTCTGATTTCTACTACGCACTACCCCGGCGCGGCGCCCGCCTTCGGTGATGGCGGGCAATCGCGTGGCTACAGTTACCTGTTTTCCTCCTGCCAACGAGATGGAGTTTCGTCCCTCCATGCCGCCTGCTCGCGAACGGATCCGGTCTTCCCCCTCCCATTGAACGAATCACTAATCACGATTCACCTCTTCCCTTCTCGCCCTCCCCTCCACGGGATTGCAGGCGTCACGCCTGCCGCTACAGTGTCGGCTTATGCCGTACAAAAATGTCGCGCCGCCACCAGGCGAAAAAATTACGAGAACCGAACAATTGGAGGTACCGGACCAGCCGATCATTCCGTTCATCCGCGGGGATGGCACCGGTCCGGACATCTGGGCAGCCAGCGTCCGCGTGTTCGATGCCGCGGTCGAGAAAGCTTTCGGTGCCAAAAAGAAGGTCGCCTGGTTCGAGGTTTTCGCGGGTCAGACTGCAAAGGACAAATTCGATGAATGGCTGCCCGACGATACGGTGGAAGCGTTCCGCGAATTTTTGGTTGGCATCAAAGGTCCGCTGACGACACCGGTCGGCGGCGGGATTCGCTCGCTCAACGTCGCGCTGCGCCAACTTCTCGATCTTTTCGTTTGCTTGCGGCCGGTGCAGTACTTCAAAGGCGTCCCCTCACCCGTGAAGCATCCGGAAAAAGTGAACATGGTGATCTTCCGGGAAAATACGGAAGACATTTACGCGGGCATCGAATACGCGGCGGGCACGCCGGAAGCGCAAAAGATTCTGGATTTTTTCCAGAAGGAGTTTCCGAAACAGTTCGATAAAATTCGCTTCGGCACGAAAGAGAAAGCGGCGGAGTTCTGGAAAAAAGTCGGCGCACCGGAAGGTGATGATGTTTGCGTAGGAATCGGCATCAAACCGGTCAGCCGCGCGGGCAGCGTGCGCCTGATCCACAGCGCGATCGCTTATGCGATCCAGAACCAGCGCAAGAGCCTAACGCTGGTGCACAAGGGGAACATCATGAAGTTCACAGAGGGCGCGTTTCGCGATTGGGGCTACGAGATTGCGAAGCAATATTTCCATGCCAAGGAAATCGATGGCGGACCCTGGTGCAAGATTCCAATGGGCAAACCCGGGGCCGGTATTGTGATCAAAGACGCGATCGCGGACATCACTCTGCAACAAGTGCTGTTACGGCCGGAAGATTTCGACGTGATCGCGACGCTAAACCTGAACGGCGACTACTTGAGTGACGCGCTCGCCGCGCAAGTCGGCGGCATAGGCATCGCGCCCGGTGGAAACATTAATTACATCACCGGTCACGCGATTTTCGAAGCGACCCACGGCACCGCGCCGAAATACGCGAATCAAGACAAGGTCAATCCCGGTTCAGTGATTCTCTCGGGCGAAATGATGTTCCGTTACATGGGCTGGACGGAAGTTGCTGATCTGATTCTCAAAGGATTAGAGGGCGCGATCGCAAGCAAGCGCGTCACCTACGATTTCGCGCGGTTGATGGAGGGCGCGACCGAAATCAAATGTTCGCAGTTCGGCGACAACGTGATCGAACATATGTGATTTCTGAGGAGCGCTAAGGTCGACACCTAATTCTGAATCCGAATCGTTTGTGAACTGCATCTTAATCCTCAAGAACTCTTATGAATAAGCTCGCGATTTATTTCACTGTTTTGATTGCTGCAAGCAGCAGCCTTTTCGCACAAAAGCGCAACATTACTGAAAAAGACCTCTTCGATTTTGTCTGGATCGGCGATCCACAAATTTCTCCGGACGGAACGCGCGTCGCTTTTGTACGGGTAACGGTAAACGAAAAAAAGGAGGGCTATAACACCTCGATCTGGTCCGTACCGGTCGCGGGCGGCGAAGAACCTCATCAACTGACAAAAGGCGATCATGACGTGGCGCCACGCTGGTCGCCGGACGGGAAATTTCTGCTCTTCTTGCGCACTACCGAAAAGGAGGGCAAACCGGAGCCGCCTCAATTGTCGATCTTACCGATGGCCGGCGGTGATTCATTCTCTTTTACCGATCTGCCCAAGGGCGCGAGCAATCCTGTGTGGGCGCCGGACGGAAAAACGATCGCGTTCACGAGCGACACGAACGCGGAGGATCTCGCCAAGCAGGAAAAGAAAAAGCGCAAGGAAGAGGAACTCAAAAAGGCAGTGAGTGAAACCTCCCCGTCACCGCGCGCCTCTGCAAAAAGTTCGAACAAGCCGACAGCGACACCGAGTGGCGAACCAGATGCAGCCAAAAAAAAAGCGGAGGCCGAAGCGGAACACGAGAGCGATATCCACGTGATCACGCGGGCGGTTTACCGCGAAGATAATGAAGGCTACCTCGACCCGAAGCGCCCGAGTCATATTTGGCTGGTAACAGCGCCGCGCAACGCGGATGAGAAAGTGCAGCCCAGGCAATTGACCTCCGGCCGATTTGATGAGGGCAACATCGTTTGGTCGAAGGACGGCGCGCAGATCTATTTCACGTCACTGCGCGTGGATGAACCGTATTACGAACTGCCGAAGACCGAACTCTATTCAATCCGTCCAAGCGGCGGAGACGCGACCAAACTCAACTCAATCGACATGGAGATGGATAATTTGTCGCTGAGTCCTGACGGCAAACGGATTGCATTTATCGCGGCGACAACGCAGCCGGTGAATTCCTACACGCAGCCGGATTTGTGGATTGTCGATCTTTCCCCGAATGCGAAGCCGCGAAATCTGACCGCGACTTTTGATTTCGATGTGGGTGACGGCGTTTTCGGTGATAATTCGGCTCCGCGTGCCGGGGGCCCGAATATTCCGGTATGGACGCCAGACGGGCACAGCTTGATCGTGGTCTGCGGAAAAGAAGGCAAAACAATTCTCGCGTCGTTCGATGTCCAGAGCGGAGCAGAAACGGATCTTACGCACGGAAATCAGGCAGTCCTCCGTTTCCGCGCGTCTGACGATGGCTCGAAGATTATCTACACGGTCTCGACTCCGACGCGGATAAACGATCTCTTCGCGATGGACCGGACCGGTGGTCCCGCAGACGCGGGACGCCAGTTAACGAACATTAACAACGAGCTTTTCTCCAAACTTAATCTTACCGAGCCGGAAGAGATTTCGTATCAGACTTTCGATGGCAAACGCATCCAGGCATGGGTGCAGAAACCGCCGAACTTTAATCCCGGGAAAAAATATCCGCTTATTCTGAATATCCATGGTGGGCCCCATTCGGCTTACGGTTACATCTTCGAGCACGAATTTCAGTGGATGGCTGCGAAAGGTTACGTGGTGCTTTATCCAAATCCGCGTGGCAGCACGACCTACGGACAGGATTTCGGCAATGTGATTCAATATCATTATCCCGGCGACGATTATAAGGATTTAATGGCCGGCGTGGATGACGTGATCCGCCGCGGCTACATAGACGATAAAAAACTAGGCGTGACCGGCGGGAGCGGCGGCGGATTGCTCACGAATTGGGTGATTGGACAAACGAACCGCTTTGCGGCGGCCGTTTCTCAGCGCGACATCGCCAGTTGGGAAGATTGGTGGTACTCAGCTGATTTTACGCTCTTTCAGCCGACTTGGTTCAAGGCGCCGCCGTTTGAGGACGAGCAAGAGTTCAAAGCGAGATCGCCGATCAATTACGTCAAGAACGTGAAGACGCCGCTCATGCTAATCCTGGGCGAAAGCGATTTCCGAACGCCGCCTGGAGCCGGCGGCGAGGAAATGTTTCGTGCGCTCAAATTTCGCAAGATTCCGACGGTGATGGTGCGTTTTCCCAATGAATCTCACGAGCTTTCGCGCTCGGGTCAGCCGTGGCATCGCATCGAGCGGCTGCAAAATATTGTTGGCTGGTTCGACCACTGGTTGATGGGAGTTCCCAAACCGGAATACGAAGTCGCACCGGAACAAGAAGTGCCAGCCAAAAAAGGCGCCGTGCCAGGCAAGCAGTCGACACCGCCATAATCCAAGGCCGGGGCGATTGACCTCAATGGCCATTGCGCTTAGCTGGAAATGATGTCTTCCTCGTCACTCTGGCAGCGTTTTCAGAAGTATTTTTTGCACTACGGCGATCTCGATGTTTCCATCGATATCAGCCGGATGAGATTTCCGGATGATTTCTTCGAGAAGATGCAGCCGCGGATCGAAAAGGCGTTCGCTGCGATGGAAGAGCTCGAATCGGGAGCGATCGCCAATCCCGATGAGAAACGCATGGTTGGCCATTACTGGCTCCGCAATCCCGCGCTGGCACCAAGTGCACAATTTCGCGCTGACATCGAGGAAACGAACAAGCGTATCAAACAGTTTGCGGCCGATGTTCACGCCGGAAAAATCGCAGCCGAAGACGGCAAACGATTCGAGCATGTGCTGCTAATTGGAATTGGCGGTTCGGCGCTCGGGCCGCAATTCGTGGCGGATGCGCTCGGATCGTCGCGCGATCCGATGGACATCTATTTTTTCGATAATACCGATCCGGATGGCTTCGATCGCGTCTTCGACAAGATCGGCAATTACCTTTCGCAAACGCTCGTCGTCGTCATTTCGAAATCCGGTGGAACGAAGGAAACGCGAAATGGAATGGTCGAAGCGGAAACAAAATTTAAAGAGAATGGACTTCAATTCGCCAAACATGCCATCGCTGTGACCGGCGTGGGGAGCGAACTGGACAAATACGCCGAAAAGGATGGATGGCTCGCCCGTTTCCCGATGCATGATTGGGTGGGTGGGCGGACGTCGGTGATGAGCGCGGTGGGACTTCTCCCGATGGCGCTGCAAGGTTTTGACGTTGACAGTTTCCGCGCGGGAGCGGCGGCAATGGACGAACGGACGCGCGCACGCGACGTAGGGCAAAACGCTGCGATGCTTCTGGCGTTAATGTGGTATTACGCCGGCAATGGCAAAGGCGAGAAAGATATGGTGATCCTGCCCTACAAGGACCGGCTGGCGTTGTTCAGCAAATATTTACAGCAGTTGGTGATGGAATCGCTAGGAAAAGAAAAGGATCTCGATGGACAAATTGTGCACCAAGGCATTGCTGTCTATGGCAACAAAGGCTCCACCGATCAGCACGCCTACGTTCAGCAGTTGCGCGATGGCCTGTTGAATTTTTTCGTGACCTTCATCGAGGTGCGCAAAGGTCGGCATGGCGCGGCCGTTGAGGTCGAAGACGGCATTACGAGCGGCGATTATCTTCAGGGATCTTTGCGCGGAACACGAAGTGCGCTTTATGAGAGCGGTCGTGAATCGATCACGTTGAGCATTCCGGAAGCGAACGCCTTTAACATCGGTGCGTTGATCGCGCTTTATGAGCGCGCTGTCGGCTTCTATGCGTCACTCGTCAATATCAATGCCTACGATCAACCTGGCGTTGAGGCCGGGAAAAAGGCGGCGACGAAATTGTTGCAACTTCAAAAACAAGGGCACGAGAAATTAACCTTTGGAGACGGGAAGACCGCTGAAGAGATTGCGCATTCCATCGATGCCGATCCGGAAGATGTGTTTCATGTGCTGCGGCATCTCGCGAGCAATGATTCGCATGTCCATGTCGTGGCGGGTAAGCAGGCGGTTGACGACAAGTTTTCGCTCAAGAAATAGCAAGGAGCGGCGGTTTCCGACCGCCAAGGCGATTGGGAAATCGCCTTTCCTTGTCGATTTGATAAGTTTGTGCCGGGATATGGCAAGTGCGGCTTCTGAAGATCGAAGTGATTCGTTGAGCGTTCCGTGGATCGACGCGGTTCGCTTTGTCCGGCAGCTCAGTCACGATCTTCGCAATCATCTAAACGCGATCGAGCTGCAATCGGCTTACATCAGTGAGCTGGATGCAGACCTAAAACTGAAACGCGAGATCGAGCGGTTGCGCGAAAATATCTCCAGGCTGACTGCAATCTTACAAAAGCTTTCGACGGGCGTGGGAGAGATCAAGCCCAACCTGATTTCGTATGAAGCGGCCGATTTTGTCGAGGACCTGCGCAAGAAAATTGCGCATGACTTTCCGAATGAAAGCACAGAGGTCAACTGGGAAGGTGAGACGGGCGATTCGGTCTTGAATATCGACCCTCAATTGTTACAGCAGGCGTTCATCGAACTTTTTGCCAACGCTTTTCAACACGACCGCGGCAAGGGTGCGCTTGCCGCAATGGCCAGGATCGACAAGAACCGATTCGTCTTTGCGCTGCGTGAGCCGAAAGCGCGATTCGAATTATCGACCGAAAACTGGGGACGCGAACCGCTGCGGACAATCAGCCAGGGCCATTATGCCCTTGGACTAAATCGGGTGCGCGTTATCGTTGAAGCTCACGGTGGCGAAATGCATGCACATTATGATTCAAAAGGTCCGACGCTGGTTACGACGCTTACCTTGCCATTGTCGCAAGAGCGAGGTTGAAGCGGAACGTAGCATCGCCTTCCAGCCGATATCCGGGCTTCATCGGCAGGGACGCCGATGCTATTCAATATGAAGACAAACGACCGTCGTATCCTGATCATTGATGACGAGCGCCCGATTCTCGTGACGCTGGAGGCGCTTCTCGCGCGGCGTGGTTATCAGGTCGACACCGCTCCCACCGCTTCCCAAGGATTGAATTTGCTCAAGTCCAAATCTCCCGCGCTCGTTTTGCTCGATCTCCAATTACCGGACGCAGAAGGATTGGAAATGCTCGACCGAATCAAAACAGAACTCCCGGAAATCCAGGTAATTATTTTGACCGCGCACGACTCATTGCACAATGCGATCGAGTCGATCAAACGAGGCGCTTACCACTTCATCAGCAAACCGTACGCGCCCGAAGAACTGCTCAGCTTGGTGGAGAAGGCGTTGGAAAAACAGTCGCTCCTGCAGGAGACGGAAGAACTTCGGGAAAAAACGCAGCAACTCGAGAAACGCTTGGAAATCGCCGAGACGCGGCTGACGCCGATTTTCAAAAGCAAGGTGATGCAACAGATCGACGAATTGATCAACGCGATGGCGCCTTCCGAAGCAAATGTGCTCATCGTCGGCGAGAGCGGTGTGGGCAAGGAAGTGATTGCGAATGTGATTCACGCACGCAGCCGACGTGCGGGAAAAATAATGGTGAAGCTGAATTGTGCGGCATTTCCGCAAACTCTGATCGAGGGCGAGCTTTTTGGTTACGTCAAAGGGGCGTTTACGGGCGCGATGAATGATTTTCCGGGAATGATTGCCGCGGCGAATGGCGGCACACTTTTTCTCGACGAAATATCCGATATGCCTGCGGATTTGCAGACGCGGTTTTTGCGCGTGCTGCAGGAGCACGAGTATCGGCCTCTTGGAAGTATGCGCACAATGAAGGCCGACTTTCGTGTGATTGCTTCGACCAATCAGCCTATTGCGCAAGCCCTCTCCGAAAATCGTCTGCGCTCTGATTTGTACTACCGGCTAAACACTTTCCAGATTGAGGTGCCCCCGCTCCGGGAGCGCAAGCAGGACATTCCGCCTCTGATCGCTTTATTTTTAAGACAATTTTCTCAGCAACTTAACAAGCCAGAGCCGGCCATCGCGCCAGATGCTTTTCAAAAATTGCTCGATTACGCCTGGCCGGGAAATGTTCGGGAATTGCAAAATGCGATCGAATACTCAGTCGTGCTGGCGCGGCAGGGCTTGATTGGCGTGAAAGAGCTGCCCACCGAAGTTCAACTGCCTGCCGTGTTGCAACAAGCAGAGCGCGGCGGTCCGCCGCGAACGGGTGTGCAAAGCCTGGACGATGTCGAGCGAAACACCATCCTTCAGGCGCTCGCGGAATGTCACGGCAACAAAAAAAAGGCAGCGGAACTTCTCGGGATCCAGCGTCCCACGCTCTACAACAAGATGAAGCGCTACGCGATCGAGTTCTGAGTGTAACACAGGCTTCCAGCCTGTGGGCTTCGTTCACTTCGTTCCTTCTGTTGAAGCGCAAAAAAACTTTGAACAGACGTTAACGAAGAAAATGAAGCCGTGTGAGCACAATTCGGCGCCGCACAACGGCAGACCGTCGCCCAGTTGAAATCTAATAAGTCGGCGCGGGTTGCTCGCGCAGACATCGTAAAGGACACATTTTGGATTTTGAATTTTCGATTTTAGATTGAGTGGTAGAGCGATCGGCGATCAGCAATTCCAAATCTGAAATTTAATGTCCCGGCATCTCGAGCAAGTTCTGGCGCATGCGGAGAATCAGCTCGCTGCTATGGGCGCAAGGCGTCCCACTGAGGTCCTCCCTCTTTACAAGAAATTTCTCAAGGTCGAAGAGCATCGGCTACGCCTGAAACATCAAGCCGGGGGCGGTGGTCGCGAAATTTGTGCGCGCCGGGCCGAGCTTGTCGATGTTTTGTTACAATACGTTTTCGGCGCTGCGGCCACCGCTGCTCATGGCGACGAGGCGTCCGGGACTCCGCTTGCATTGATTGCGCTTGGCGGATATGGCCGTGGCGAACTCAATCCGTTTAGCGATGTCGATGTCATGCTTCTGCATCGTCAGGGCAGTAGAAAAATTTCGCCTCATCTCGAGGAAATGGTGCAGCAGGTCCTCTATCTGCTCTGGGACAGCGGCTTCAAGGTTGGACATTCTACGCGCTCGACCAAAGAAGCGATTACGCAGGCCAATCACGACATGCTGACCAAAACCGCCATGCTCGAATCGCGTTTTCTCGCAGGCGACGCGGAGCTGGCGCAAGAGTTTCGCGAGCAATTCCGTTCGAAGTGCGTGGAAGGACACGAACGGGAATATGTCGAAATGCGAATGCACGATCAGGTCGCGCGGCACAAGAAATTCGGCGACAGCGTTTACCTCCAGGAACCCCATGTAAAGAGCGGATGTGGCGGACTTCGCGATTATCAAAATCTCCTTTGGATGACCTAT
>VBQB01000126.1 GCA_005887855.1 Verrucomicrobiota bacterium
GCCTTCACCTACACCAAGGCCGCGCCCGACTCCGCATCCTCGCCCAACCCCGTAAAAAATACAAAGGACAACACCCATGAAGCAAATATTCCTATATACATCGCTTGCTGTAATGGCACTCGCTGTGACGACGACTGGCGCGGCGCCCGAGCCCTGCTACGGGACGGTCCAACTCACCAGCCAATCGAACTTTCAAGTGCGGCAAGCCGGCCGGCAAACGTTCGTCCAGTTCGACTTCACCGGCCTGCACGACATCTGCCTGGCAGACCGCTCGGTCGTGACCGGCATCGTCGCAGGCCACCTGGTCCAGCGCATTTCAGCCAACGGTGACTTTAGCCTTACCTTCGACGAGGTCCTCAGCTATAACGGCGGCACGCTCGGGTATCGTGGCGAGGGCATCCTCACCGGGGGCAATTGGCAGAGCCACGTAATGACGGTGGGCGACGGCACCGGCCCGCTGGCGGGAATCCACGGGCAGGGGACGTTTGTGTTCACCGGCCCCGCATCACTGACAGACGTCATCTATTATGTGTACACGCCCTGACGCGGCGGGTACAAGAAAAGGAAATCATATTATGAAAAATCGAAACATTCAGTTCAAAGCAACAGCAGGCGTTCTGATCCCGCTTCTCCTCGCCTGCCTTGCGGCAGTGTTTATCTCGGCACCCGCTCCGGCACGAGCCGGCGAGACGGTGCCGTTCAATGGCACTGTCTCGGGGTACGTTGAAACTCAGGAGCCTGTGGACCAGTGCACTGTTCACGCGCACGCGGTCAATTTCGGAAACGCGACTCAATTGGGAGCCTTCACCGGGACCGGAGAATTGTACCAAAACTTCTGCGAGGACCCTCCAAATATTACCTACATTGGCACCTTTCACTGGTTTGCAGCCAACGGTGACGAAATCTCCGGCACTTTCGACGGGTACCTGAGTCCGACCGGAACGCCTGGAGTGTACGACAACCATGAAAATACTGACGTGACAGGCGGCACAGGTCGCTTCACCAGCGCCACCGGCCATTGGGAGTCGGGTGGGCAAATCGACGTCACCACGGAGCCGCTGTCTTTTGTCCTCCCCTTCCAAGGGTGGATCTCAAGCGTCGGCTTGACGAGGCGGTAGACATTTCGTCAGCTCAAAACCAAAACCAAGCAAACTATGAAAACGGGCAGAAGCGACCTCTCATGGACGGGAAGTCACGGAAAGCCAAAACAAGAAAAGGAAATCATATCATGAAAAATCGAAGCATTCAGTTCAAACCAACAGCAGGACTTCTGATCCCGCTGCTCCTCGCCTGCTTTGCGGCAGTGTTTATCTCAGGGACCACTCCAGCAGTAGCCGGCGAGATGGTGCCGTTCAATGGCACGTGAACTTCGGAAACGCGAATCAATTGGGAGCCTTCACCGGGACCGCAGAATTCTACCCGAACTTCTGCGAGGACCCTCCAAATATTACCTACACAGGCACCTTTGACTGGTTTGCGGCCAATGGCGACGAAATCTCCGGCACTTTCGCCGGGTACCTGAGCCCGACGGGAACGCCAGGACTGTACGACAACCATGAAACCGCGGAGGTGACAGGCGGCATAGGTCGCTTCGCGCCACCGACCACCGGCCATTTTGAGCTGGGCGGGCAAATCGACTTCACCACAGACCCGCCCTCCTTTGTCCTTCCCTGGGAAGGAATCATCTCAAGTGTCGGCTCGAAGCAGCACTAGAGATTGTGCGCCTGGTCTGCGCATCGCAACCAGCCTTCGTCTAGTTGCGATCCGCCAGATCGACGAAGAGACCTGCGCTTTTTTCCAGTTGGGCGAGAGGCGCCGCTGCCAAGCGAGAAATAAATTTGGTCATGGTGGACGCGACCCGCCTTCGCTGCCCTTTGACGTGGCAAGCGGCGCACGTCCATCTCGTCACAGAAAAGGCGATAGAAGCCTTGAAAGTCTTGCGGCATGATCATCGGGCTGAGACCATCTTGAAACCATGCACGCGATGTCCTCAGAAAACAGCGTCGCGGAAAAAACGCGCCATGTGCTGAGCGAGATCTTCGCGGGTTGCCGACTGGACAATCTCGGTGTGCGTCTGTGGGACGGCACAACCTGGCCGGATGAACGGCCGCGCGCCGCAGTCCTCGCCCTAAAACATCCCGACTCGCTTGGCCGAATTTTCTTGCCTGGGACAGAAGTTGGTTTGGCCGAAGCATATCTGCGCAACGATTTCGATATCGAAGGCGATATCGAGGCGGCATTTGAAGTCGGCGATTTCTTGCTCAGCCGTCTCGATGATTGGAAGAAAAAGCTGAAGCTCGGCGGTCTGCTGATCAGACTTCCAGAGGGCAATGCAAGATCGACAATGCAACGCGCCGCGAGGCAACTACTGCCACGGATCCGTGGTAAAGCTCACTCATCGGAGCGTGATCAACGCGCAGTCACATTTCACTACGATGTATCGAATGACTTCTACCAATTGTGGCTCGATCGGCGCATGGTTTATTCCTGCGCTTATTTCCAGTCGCCAGACGATGACCTCGATGCGGCACAGGAACGCAAGCTTGATTATCTCTGCCGCAAATTGCGCCTCCGTCCCGGTCAACACTTGCTTGATATCGGCTGCGGCTGGGGCGCGCTCGTCCTTCACGCGGCAAAACATTTCGGCGTACGCGCGGAGGGAATCACCTTGAGTGAACCTCAACTAGACTGGGGCCGCGAGCGAATTGCCGAAGCTGGCTTGGCAAACGATGCAACGATCGAACTGCGCGATTATCGCGAGATCGCCGCAAAGGGCTGCGATCGGTACGACGCTATCGTGAGCATCGGAATGGCCGAACACGTCGGACGCGAGCGGCTGCCGGATTATTTCGCAGCGGTCTATCGTGCGCTCAAGCCTGGCGGTATTTTTCTTAATCAGGCAATCGGCGAGGGTATCGTCGCGCGACCAAACAATCATGATGGCTCATTTATCGAACAATACGTTTTCCCCGACGGCGATATTCCACCGCTGCCAATCGTGCTGCGCGCTGCAGAGTCGTCAGGTTTTGAAATTCGGGATGTGGAAAATCTGCGCGAACACTACGTGCTCACCCTCCGCCATTGGCTCCACGGATTAGAAGCGCACCACGATGAAGCGCGCCGCTTCGTCGATGAAACGATCTACCGCGTGTGGCGTCTTTACATTGCCGGGTCGGCACACGGATTTCGCTGTGGTCAAATCGCCGTTTACCAAACGCTGCTCGCAAAATTGGATCGATCCGGTGAGAGCAATCTGCCACTCACGCGCTCCGATTGGTACACCAAAAATCGCGTCGCGTAACATAAGGCACAATTATTTTCTCGGGATATTGACCCCGAAAGCGTTCGCGAGTTGACAGCGCTCGGGCGGCTTCTATACTCGCTTCCTTCGCGTTCCCATCATACGAAGATTTCTCTCAGATAATCATAACCAAATGCCTTCCACTGAAATCATTTTAACCGAAAACGTGCCCGGCTTGGGGGCTGAAGCAGACGTGGTCAAAGTGCGCCGCGGCTATGCACGTAATTATTTATTGCCTCGCGGCAAAGCGCATGAAGTAACGCCGGCGAGCTTGCGACAACTGGATGCTCTCAAGGCGAAACGCGCCGAACGTGAAGCGCGCGAACTGAACGAGGCGGAAGAGTTGGCCCGTCGTATCGGCAAAGCGCGAATTATCTTTACGCTGGAAACGGGTGAGACCGGCAAAGCATTCGGCTCGATCACAGCGCAGGACATTGTGAATCGGCTCAAAAATGAGGTCGGTGTAGAGATTGACCGGCACAAGGTTCTTCTGGAACGCCCAATCAAAGATACGGGGGAGCATGAGATCGCGATCAAGTTGCACCATGACGTGACGGCGCAATTTGTTTTTCAGGTAAAATCAGCGGAAGCGCCGAAGGCAGAAGCTGCCAGCGCTACGGCCGAGGAGCCTGAGAAAAAGCATCGACCATTTTTCCGGAGACGAAAAGAAACCAAATAAATGCCGAGTTCTCAAGGCTCTCAGCCTGAGAAACCTCGTAAGGCAGCGGGTAACGGTGCTGGCCGAGGTTCGGCGGCGCAAAACGGCGGAAGAGTTTTTCGCAATTCGCCAACAGGTTCTGCGCAGGATATTCACCGCACGCCGCCGCACAGTGTCGAAGCGGAGCAAGGTGTGCTCGGCTCGATGCTCATCTCACCACGTGACACGATCGGGGAATGCGTCGAAAAAATTAACGAGGAATATTTTTATATCCCGGCGCACCAAACCACTTACACCGTGCTGGTGGAACTTTGGAATGCGGGACAGGCGATTGACTTGATCACGTTCACGCAGGTGCTGCGCGACCGGAACCTGCTTGAGGGTGTCGGCGGCGCCGCGTTCGTCACGAGTCTGTTCACGTTCGTGCCGACGGCCGCGAACGTTCAGTATTACCTCGAGATCGTTCGCGACAAATACATTCTCCGCGAAATCATTGCTGCCGCCACCGAGAGCGTTCGGCGCGCCTACGAAGAACAAGACGAGGTGAATAATCTCCTCGATGAAGTGGAACAGAGAATCTTCGCCGTCGGCGAAGATCGCTTCAAAGGCCAGACGCTCACCATGAAAGACCAGGTGATGGAAGCGATCGAATCAATCGAGAAGCTTTACGAGCGAAAAGGCGGAATTACCGGAATCTCCACCGGGTTTGTCGAATTTGACCGTATGACGAGCGGAATGCATGGCGCGGAAATGATCGTCATCGCCGCGCGGCCGAGCATGGGAAAAACCGCGCTCGTTATGAACATTGCGGAGCATGTTGCCGTCCAGGAAAAACTTCCGGTAGGCGTATTCAGTCTAGAGATGAGCAGCCAACAACTTGTACAGCGGCTGCTTTGTTCCCGCGCGCGCGTGAATTTGCAAAAAGTACGCGATGGATTTCTGGCCGAGCGCGATTTCCCAAGCCTGACGGCTGCGGCCTCGAAGCTCGCAGAAGCAAAAATTTTCATCGATGACAGTGGCGGTCTGAGCATTTTGGAGCTGCGGGCCAAGGCGCGTAGACTCCGGGCCCAGCACGACGTTCAACTACTCATTGTCGATTACTTGCAACTCCTTAGGTCGACATCGCGCCGCGCCCAGGACAACCGGCAACTTGAAATTTCAGAAATCTCCGCCGGTATAAAAGGTCTGGCGAAAGAACTGAAGATCCCGATCATCGTGGTGGCCCAACTGAATCGGCAACCGGAAGCGCGTTCCGGTGGAAAACCGCGCTTGAGCGACTTGCGTGAGTCGGGTTCGATCGAGCAGGACGCAGATTTGGTCGGATTACTTGTTAGGCCGGAGATTTATGAGGAAGATGAAGAGGCGCGCGCGGAAAAGGCTGGCGAAGCCGAATTAATCATCGCAAAACAGCGCAATGGTCCGGTGGGCGAGATTCCGCTCACCTTCCTAAAAGAATTTACCCGCTTCGAAACGCGAGCGCGCAATGTAAGCGAGCTGGAAGAGGCGTTTTAGGTCTGGGTAGCGCACGCGTCTCGCGTGCTGGTTTTGGTGTCTCGCCAAAACCATCTTTGAAATTAGACGCGCGATGTCAGGTGGGGGCGCTCAAACAGAAAGTTCGCGATGGCGGGACGCCATCGCCACCACGCGAGACGCGTGCGCTACCCCAGACTTCTTGCTGCATCGATAACATGCTGCGCATCGATGCCGCGCTCTTTCATCACTTCGGCGCCGGGCGCACTTAGGCCGAACTCATGCAGTCCAACCACTTTTCCATCGAGACCGACGTATTGATACCAAATCTCGGGGACGCCAGCTTCGATCGCCACGCGACGCCGACATGAATTCGGAAGGACTTCGTCGCGATATTTTTCCGATTCGCGCGCAAAGCGCTCAAAGCAGGGCATCGAGACAACGCGCACCCCGTCGCCTAGTTCCTTGGCCGCCGCGAGCGCGTGTTGCAATTCGCTGCCGCACGACATGATAATCAGATCAAGCTTGCCTTTTTCTTCCTTCGCGACGTAACCGCCGCGCAGCACTCCTTCGCGCCTCAGCTGCACGTCGATCTCGTTCAAAATCGGAACGACTTGACGCGTGAGCGCGATTAAAGTCGGGCCGTCAGTTCGCTCGACCGCCGCGACAAATGCGCCTGCGGTCTCTTCAGGATCGGCTGGACGAATCACATCGATGTGGGGCATCAAACGAACCGAGCTCACCGTCTCAACCGGTTCATGGGTCGGGCCGTCTTCACCGACGCCAATGGAGTCGTGAGTAAAAATGTAGATGTTTGGCAAACGCGAAAGCGCGCTAAGTCGAATTGAAGCGCGACAATAGTCAGTAAAAACCATAAACGTCGCGCCGGATGCACGGAACATTCCGTGATAAGAGATGCCGTTCAGGATGGCGCACATCCCGTGTTCGCGGATACCGAAGTGAATATTGCGCCCGCTGGGGGTGTTCCGCGTGAAATCGCCCCCGTCCTTGATGTAATTCAATGTCGATCCATGCAGATCGGCGCTGCCGCTGATCAGCAACGGCATCACTTGCGCAATTGGCTGCAAGGCTTCGCTGCCGGCCTTGCGCGTCGCGAGCCGCGCGTCTTTCGGAAACTCTGGAATTTTCGATAAAAGATCGACAGGAACTTTTCGCTCGATTCCGTTATCGAGCATTTTTGCTTTTTCGGGATTTTTCTTGCGCCACTCGTCGTAAGTTTTTTCCCAGCGATCATAGTCGGCGAGCAGTTTCTTTTTGTGCTCGGCAAAGTAATCGCGCACTTCTTGCGAGACGAAATAATGTTCGTCGGGCAAGCCGAGGCCTTTCCGCGCGGCATCGACAAATTTTGCGCCGGCTTCGCCATGTGCTTTGTGCGTTCCGGCAACTTCGGGAATGCCTTTGCCGATGAGAGTATGCGCGATGATGAATTGTGGTTTTCCGTTGTTCCGCTCTTTCGCAACGTTCAACGCATCGAGAAATTGCTGCATGTCCTCGCCATCGATTTCTTGAACGTCGAAGCCATAAGCCTCGAAGCGTTTGCCAGTATCTTCACTTTGCGTCTCCTTCGCCGCCGCATCGAGGGTGACGGCGTTCGAATCGTAAATCAGGATCAAATTATCTAGACCGAAGTGTGCAGCGAAGGCGCTCGCTTCGGAGGCGACTCCCTCTTGCATGTCACCATCGCCCGCGAGGCAAATCACATGTTGATCCAAGATTTTATGTTCGTTCGTGTTAAAGCGCGCCGCCGCCATTTTTGTCGCCACCGCGATGCCGACGGCGTTACCGACGCCTTGTCCCAGCGGGCCAGTGGTGCATTCCACCCCGGGAGTATCACTAAATTCCGGATGGCCCGGCGTTTTGCTGTGTAATTGACGAAAGCGTTTGATCTCCGACATCGGCAAATCGTATCCACTCAAGTGCAGCCAGGCATAGAGAAACATGCTGCCATGACCGGCGGAGAGAACGAAATAGTCGCGGCCGATCCAGCGCGGTTTGTCGGGATTGTGTTTTAGAGCATAGCCATAGAGCACCGCGCCCATTTCGGCGCAGCCGAGAGGAAGCCCCAAGTGGCCAGATTGCGAAGCCTGTACTGCGTCCATGCACAAGCCGCGCGCTTCATCCGCTGCTCGAGAGAGGATTTCAAAATTTAAACTCATAAATGAAAAGAAGAATTATGGTTTCAGATTTAAGATTAAAAGTGCGAACCTCTATATGGCGGAACATTCGAGTTCGACAATTCATTTTCCGTCAACGAAGTGTCGCACCCTGATAAATTCGAAACCGAAAATGTGCAATCCTGATGAATCCGCCATCACTCCTCCAAATCGTCGAGCGGTTTGAAAGTCTTGCGGGCAAGTTGCCTTCCAGGATTCAAAAGCCGGTTCTCAGCGAGCTTACGCCGCTGAAGCAATTGTTTCTTCAACAGCGGCCACCGCGTTTTCTTTTCTGCGGCTCAACTAAGATATTGTTGAGAGAACTTATCGACACGCTCTTTTTCTCGGCCTACTCCGCTCAGGCAAGCGATGTTCTTTTGGCCATTCCTCGTTGGCGCGACTTCAGCGTGCCTGAGCGGGGAACCATCTCGATTCTCGATGCCCGCCCTGCTGATGATTCGGCTGCCGTTCAGGTCCAACACGAACTCAGCCATCAAGCCGCCGATATCATCTTTTTGCTCAACGATGGCCAAATTGCACATGAAGCGGAGAAGCGCGACTTGGATGATTTAATCAGGTATCTTGCGTGGAACAAAGCGGACGGAAGGGGTCCAAAAGTAATCGGAATCATCATTCCGCCGCCGGGACAGGCAATCGCGTTCGATGAGATGAATCTATCCATATCCAGGCTGCAATTAGAGCTGCGATCAAATCTCGCGATACGCGAGCACTTATTGGACGTGCTGAGCCTGCCTTCGCCGGACTGTGATGGCGCACTCGAAATCCCCCAACCGGAAGCGCAAAGGCTGATGTCTATCCTGACGCGTGAGGTGCCGAATGAAGCACGGATGGAGATGATTAGAATCTCGCGAAATCGCCAAGCGCAGCATCAGGTCGCGCAGGTGCTAGTAAAATCTACCACGGCCATCTGTGCCGCCGTTGGCGCACAACCGATCCCGCTCGCCGATCTGCCGATTCTGACCGGATTGCAGCTGATGATGATTTCCGGAATCATGTATGTAAGCGGGCGTGAGCGCAGCTTGCGCGCCGCGACAGAATTTATCGGCGCCCTAGGTGCCAATGTTGGTGCAGCGGTGCTTCTGCGCGAAGGCACTCGCGCGATCCTGAAATTCTTTCCTGGTTGGGGAAACGTCGTCTGCGGCCTGGTGGCAGGTTCAGCGACGTACGCGATTGGACGCGCCGCTACCGCATTTTTCATCGAAGGGGTTTCGTTAAAGGATGCGCGACGAACGTATCTCACTAGCCGCAAAAAACGGGCACGCCTGGCTTTAGCGGTCGCGAACAACGGAGCTCGGGCTGAGAGAATGATCGCGCCGCCTCCCCAATGAGCATTGGCCTTTGAATAACTTGTGAATAAGATCGGCCGTCCGCCCTATTTTGTTCACAGGAACTTGTGAACAAACGTCCAAATTTCAGCGGACTTACGAGGCGCTTGTTTGTTTTTATGAAGCTCTCCGAGATAAGAGCGACGCTTCAGGAAATACATGTTTCACCAATCAAGACTCTCGGCCAAAATTTTCTGCACGATCAAAATCTGGCGCGATGGATTGTCGATCAAGCGCAGATAACTCGGGGCGATTATGTAGTGGAAATCGGACCTGGACTGGGCGCCCTAACGAAATTGGCGCTTGAGAAGGGGGCACGCGTTTTCGCGATCGAAAAGGACACGCGTCTCGCTAATTTTTTGCGCGAGCGCCTGAGTCATCCGCGACTTGAAGTGCTAAATACAGACGCGCTGAAATTCGATGCGCAGGTTCTTTTCTCGCAGCGACGAGTGAAACTGCTCGGAAATCTTCCCTACAACATTTCGAGTGCACTGCTCTTAAAGTTCCTGGAGTATCCAAGTCCTATCTCCTTATGGTTATTTACATTACAAAAGGAGATGGCATTACGTCTTTCAGCTTCTCCGTCCACTCATGACTATGGATCGCTGACGCTGCATGTACAATTGCACCATCGCGTAGAATATCTGCGGACGATTCGCGCAAGCGTTTTTCTCCCACAACCCGACGTCGATTCCGCTCTTGTACGAATCTCGCCGCGAGATCCGCTTAACCTACCCGAGCGTGATGATGAGCTGCTTACGAAGTTAATTCGACGCGGCTTTTCCCAGAGAAGAAAGCAGTTACAAAAATTGCTTCGCGCGGATGTCGGCGATTGGAATAGCGCCGCCGCGAGGCTAGGCTTCAATCCCAAAGCTCGAGCGGAGGAGCTATCGCTCATTCAGTGGATTGGCTTAGCGAATTACGTCGCGCCGCCTGCCCGCCCGGACGCTCGCGCGATCGAGGAAGAACGCTTCCCGGTGGTGGATAAAACGGATCGGATTTTTCGATATGCTCCGCGCTCCCAGGTGCATGGGGATAACTTACGCCATCGCGCCGTCCACATCCTGGTTTTCAACGAAGCAGGGAAGGTTTATTTGCAACAACGCTCTCGCTGGAAAGATCGACATCCTCTCAAGTGGGACTCGAGTGCTGCCGGTCACGTCAGCGCCGAGGAAAGTTATGACGAAACGGCGCGGCGCGAGTTACAGGAAGAGCTGGGCGTGGGTCTTTCTCTTGAAAGGATCCTCAAGGTTCCTGCCTCGGCGCGAACGGACCAGGAGTTCATCTGGCTTTACCGGGGAGAACTCCACGGCACTCTCAGACCCAGCCCAATCGAAATCGAGAGCGGTGCTTTTTTCTTCCCCGCTGTCATCGATGGTTGGATCGCGGCGCGACCGGAGGATTTCGCGCCTGGGTTCGTAGTATGCTGGAAAGCATATCGCAAAAAAAAGCGCGCCTAATCCAATACTGTCATTTAAAACCGACAAATCTGCGCTGAGGCAAACGGCGGACGACCGTGCGCCTGAACTTCCGCGCGGCTCGTCTCGCTGCTTCCTTTCCCCCGTAGATGCTGTCGCTAAACATCTTTGTCACCATTTGGGTCCCGCGCAAAAAATGCACCTGAAAGCCGTGCGTCTGTTTCTTGGCGCGAGCTTTGGTGTCGATGCGGCGGATATTCGCTTCCGAATCAGGGTTAGGGCGTCTTCGCATAAGGATCAGTTAACGAGAAGCTAACTAAACAATAGGAGGAATCAATGAGTCACAGTCGAGTCACCGCCGCGGTCGAAGTTTTTTGGAGACGGCAGGTTCCAAGATTGCCATTTTCTATCGTATTCCGACATAGGGAGTAATGCATAACAAGGATGCCGCTTTGCTCTCAGCCACGTTATCAACTTTACGAGGTTCACTTCCGCCATAGTCGTGCAGCCAGTCGTCGGCCGATTTACACCGCGCCGAATATGGAAGAAAATTGCACTGCCCGCGCCCGGAATCGGTGGATCGGAATTGTGCCGAATTTCAACGAGCCAGTGATACGCGAAATCACCCGAACGCATTTTTTCGTGTGTGTAATTGTCCGGGGGATTCTTCGGATCGATCACGGCATGGCGATTATAATTTGGTGACCGCGGATCGTCGCTCCAAACATCTGCCTCGGTTACACGGTGATAAGGGTAATCGGCCCCAGGCGGCAAACTCGAGTCGTATCCAAAGACTTCGCCGATTTCGAAAACTCCAGCCGGGGCTCGTCCATCCCGCTCTTTCTTTTGAAGACCCGGCTCGTTCTGCCCGGCGACACCCGTTCCCCACGCAATCCCGTTTTTTCCAAACAACACCGGGAAAGATCCAGCCACGGGCGCCCAATCGCCGCCGCGCGACCGTTCGAACAATCGTAGCTCTCCGCGCATCGAATCCCATGTCGGCGCGATGCCGAGGATGAGCTGCGTGCAATCATCCGGAACTCCGTCGGCGTAAGCGTCGCTTCCCAGCAACATTAGCGGGAAGACCAATAAGCAGCGCAAGATGAACATAAGGATTCCCAGAACTAGATGCGAGTTGAGTTAATTTGGTGCAAGCGGTTTTCACGGGCATTTCACACCTAAGCCGCGAGATCTGCCGCTTCCTTTTCAGGAGGATCTCGAAACCGCAGGAACGAGAATGTTCCCGCGGTTTCTTTTTAGTGCGAGGCTAAACCTTCCATTACTTCTGCGCGGTTTCTATGGCAGCGGTGTCGGCAGCAAGATATTTCACGCCGAGGAGCCAAATCACGCCGGAGGTGAAAATTATTCCAGATACAAACAGAAACGCCACATGCATGTTTGTGTGACCGCCGATGTAACCAAGCAGCCAGA
>VBQB01000343.1 GCA_005887855.1 Verrucomicrobiota bacterium
CATCATTGATTTGGCCGGAGGTCATCAGCCGATGTCTGATGCCGAGGAAACAGTCTGGGTGATTTTCAACGGCGAGATCTATAATTTTAAAGAGCTGCGCGCCGAACTCGAAAAACGGGGTCATCGTTTTCGCACAAACTCTGACACGGAGGTGATTGTTTGCGGCTATAAAGAGTGGGGCACGGAAGTTTTCAATCATCTCAATGGCATGTTTGGTCTGGCCATCTGGGATGTGACGAAAAAGCGGCTTGTGGTGGCGCGCGATGCCATGGGAATCAAGCTAATTTATTACCGGATCGCCAATGGCGAGCTGACCTTTGGGTCGGAAATCCGGCCGATACTTGCGGCGAAAAATTCTCAATCGGAAGTGGATCCTGTGGCGCTTAATTTGTTTCTGCGCTTTCGCTATACGTCCTCTCCTTTAACTATTTTTGATGGTATCCGAAAACTTGCGCCGGGGACGATGCTGGTTTTTGAGCGAGAAGGATGCCACGAAGAACGCTGGTACAACTACACGCCAGTTCCTTTTTCCAGTCCGAAGAAAGATAAAGAGGCCACACGTGAACTTCTGGAATTGTATCGGGCGGCGGTTCGACGACATCTGCTTAGCGATGTTCCCGTGGGAATACTCCTTAGCGGCGGCCTCGACTCGGGCTTGCTCCTGGCATTAATGAACGAACAAGGCGGGCCATGGCCAGCATACACGATAGGCTATGGCGAGAGCTTCGAAGACGACGAGCTAACGGACGCTGCGGACACGGCCGCTCTTCTACGCGCGCAGCATATAACGGTAAAGCTCGACCGGACTGAGTTTGAAGGCTCTCTAGCGAAAATCGTGGAATGTTTGGAGGAACCTATCGCGGCATCGTCGATTGTTCCGATGTACTTCGTCTCTCAGCGCGCGCGGCAAGACGTCAAAGTAGCCTTGATTGGCCAGGGACCAGATGAACTGTTCGGTGGCTACAACCGGCACCTCGGCGTTCACTACGGAAACTGGTGGCGCGGCCTGCCAACAGGTCTCCGATCGATAGCGGGCTTCGCCGTCAATCGATTGCCACGCAATGAAATGTTAAAGCGCGGCGTTCGTTCGCTGGGGAACGAAGATCGGCTGAAGCGGTATCAGGATGTTTTTTCTCTGGCGCCCGCGGAAACCATCGACGGACTTTTTCGGGACGACGTTCTTCCCGCGAAACCGGCCCATGAACTGGTCGAGTATTGGAGAGTACTATTGCCGCAAATGGCGCAGACCGACGAACTGGGTGGATTTCAGCTGCTCGAAATCCGGTCCTCACTTCCGGATGAGCTGCTCATGTATGCCGACAAGCTCTCCATGGCACACAGTCTCGAAGTGCGCGTGCCATACCTCGATCGCACGGTAGTCGAGTACGTCCAACGGCTCGGCGCGAATCTTAAAGTCCGCAACGGAACTCGGAAGTGGCTGCATCGACAGGTTTGCCAGAGCTACCTATCGCCACGAATTCTTAAGCGAAAGAAACGCGGTTTCGCCGTAAACGTGGTTGACGAGTGGTTTCACTCATCGCTTAACGGTCAGCTTCAGGAAGTGCTCCTGGATGAAAGCTCTCTTATGTTTGGTTTACTTAACCCTAAACCAGTGCGAAGACTACTCGAAGGTCACCAGTCCGGCCGCCAGGACAACCACAAACTTCTGTTTAGCCTGGTCATGCTCGAGCAATGGTTGCGTGGGACTTGGTCGTATATGAGGCCGTCGTTGTATGCAAATCCGACAATCGGTCGATTATGAGGCTTCCAGCAACCTATTGCTTTGTAGATTTTGACTTTGACTTGACGACTTTCTTTAGAAGATACGACTTGTCTCGGTGAAGTTGCGAAGTGCGTGGCGCGACGGTAGACGTGAATCCCAAATTGATTGGAAAAGATTGGCTTATCGGTGTTAAATTTTCTTTTGGACAGGTGGCTGAGCGGTCGAAAGCAGCGGCCCGCAAGGGTCGTTATACGGTCAAAGGCCGTATCGGAGGTTCGAATCCTTCCCCTGTCCGCCAAGTCGATTGATTAAGAGGCGCTACGCGTCAACTCGAGAAAGCAGAGCGTTGGCACCACCATGAAGATTAATGGCAGAAGGATCATGATCGAGGGGAAGGTTCTGCGGATCGCGAAGCCCCACGCCGGGGCCCAGCAAGAATGGTTCGAGGACGTGGCGAACCCCGAAAGACTTATTAATGCGCTTCAGAGGACCAAACATTGCCCGGATATTCTGACCTTCTGGCAACGTTTGCCGGACACGGAACCAAAATATTCCTACCCTATGGAGCCGGATTCGATCGCGGCGCTTCCGATCAAGAGCTATTCCTTTTGGTGGGAGAAACAAATTGAGAGAGCCGCCCGAAACAAGGTCAGAAAAGCGAAGAAGAAGGGCATTATTGTGAAGCCGGCTACGTTTGACGATAGCTTCGTTCAGGGAATGACATCGATCTTCAACGAGACTCCGATTCGGCAGGGACGGCCTTACTTGCACTACGGAAAGGATTTTGAAACAGTAAAACGCGAGTTCAGCCGGTTCTTGTTCAGGGAAGAAATTTTCGGTGCATATCTGGGCGAAGAACTGGTGGGATTCATTATGCTGGCCAATGCCGGAAGATACGCCTCGCTGGGCCAGATTATTTCAAAGATTGCCCATCGTGAGCTAGCACCCACTAATGCGCTTTTGGCCAAAGCAGTGGAACGCTGCGCCGAGAAAGAGTTCCCATATCTTGTTTACGCGTATTGGCTTGATGACAGCCTTGGTGACTTCAAACGAAGCAACGGCTTTCAAAAGTTTGATCTTCCTAGATATTTCGTACCTCTAACTGCTAAGGGAAAACTGGCCTTGAAGCTCGGCCTTCATCGTGGTTGGAGAAAGGCTGTTCCAAAGCGAATTAGCGGTCCGCTGAAGCAACTGAGAAGACGCTGGTACGACCTGGGTTGGCGGCCGGCCAACGAATGCACCTTGGGGTGATGGTGAAATAATCGTGAATATTTTATAATAGCCGTGGGAAGCTCTAACCCTCAGGCTATTTTACGACAATTGAAGCGGCCTCCAATGATAGAATCCCCGACCCGGATCTGGGAATCTCGCATGCTGGGCAGGTGCTCCAAGTTTCGTGGGACCATCCGGTGATTATGCTCCGTATTTTACTCCTAGCTCCGGGCAGTAACCCTGCCGGAATTAGCACCTCTCTCGAGGGCTACTCCCATAGCGAAGCCCTAGCTCGGCTCCATGCTGTGACCTTGGTCATTCGTCGTGGCGACGAGGCGGCCCTGCGCCGCAAGCAGGCCCCCTTTCATGCCATCGAGGCCATTAGTCTCCTGTGGCTCGATCGCATCTATGCCTGGAGTTTACGTTGGATCTTTAAGAATAATTACCGCAGCCAGGTTTTGACGGCCTTCAACTACATCTTTTGTCTGGCGTTTGAATGGCGCACCTGGCGGCGCATGCGGACGCGAATTATGGCGGGCGACTTCGATGTGGTGCTGCGTCTTGCGCCGATCACCTCGGTCTTGCCAAGTCCTTTCGCTTTCTTCCTCCGGCGAGGTCCCATCCCCTTCGTAATCGGACCGATCAACGGTGGTCTGCCGTGGCCGCCAGGTTTCAGCCAGGCCCAAAGGCAGAAGGAGTGGATTTCCAACATGAGGAATTTGTACCGTCTCATGCCTTTCGCTCGGTCCACCTATCGCAATGCGGCGGCCATCATCGCAGGCTCCTCGCAAACTTATGCCGAGTTCGCAGCCTATCGCGAGAAGCTTTTCTTTGTCCCAGAGAACGGCATCAGCCGCTCCTTTCTCGCCGGTGCACCACGCAACTCGCGGCGGAAGGAAAAGCTTGAACTGATCTTCGTCGGTGGGCTCGTCCCTTACAAAGCTTGCGATCTCGCGTTGCGGGCGGCGGCTTCCCTTTTGCAAAGGGACCTGGCCCGCTTCACCATCGTCGGCCATGGCCCGGAGCAGGGCCACCTTGAGCAACTCACGAGATCCCTTGCAGTAGAGAAAGTTGTCTCATTCTGTGGATGGCTGCGCCATGGTGACACCATGCAGCGCTTGCGGGCGGCGGATGTGTTTGTCTTTCCATCAATTCACGAGTTTGGAGGCGCTGTGGTCGTTGAAGCCCTAGCGATGGGTGCGGTGCCGGTCGTCGTGGACTTCGGCGGACCCGGGGATACTGTTCATCCGGAAGTTGGCTACAAGGTGTCTCTCACCAACGAAAGCGATGTCGTGTGTCAGATCGAAAAGGTTCTGGCTGACCTCGCACGCGATC
>VBQB01000127.1 GCA_005887855.1 Verrucomicrobiota bacterium
CGTTGTTTTTGCCGTTTACATTTCAATGACCGCCTCCGACCTCGAAGGCCAGGCGAGAGGCTTCGATCTGAGCAAACTCGAACAAATGGAATCGGCGAGTCTGATTCTTGATCGAAATGGCAAGATTTTCGGTCAGATCTACGTCGAGAACCGCGAGACCGTTCCGTACGATCAGTTACCGCGCGATCTCATCAACGCAGTCATCGCCGTCGAGGACGCAAAATTTTATCAGCATGGCGGATACGATTTACTCGGGATCGTCCGTGCAACGATGAAAAACTTAACGGCCGGCCACGTCCGCCAGGGCGCGAGCACGATTACCCAGCAACTGGCGCGCAACAGTTTTGCGCTCAAGCAAAAAACATTCCGTCGCAAACTCCTCGAAATTTTTCTGGCGCGTCGAATCGAGGAGCAGTTCGGTAAACAAAAAATCATGGAGCTCTACCTCAATCGGATTTATTTCGGCGGCGGCCTGTATGGAGCGGAAGCGACGGCGCGGGGATACTTCGGCAAGTCAGCGCGGGAAATGTCACTGGCGGAATGCGCCACCCTCGCCGGTCTGATTAAGAGCCCAAATAGATTATCGCCCTGGACCGATCGCGCCGCGTCCAGTGAAGCCCGCAATTACGTCCTCGATCGCATGCGCGATCTTGATTTTATCAGCCGCGAACAATGTGCCAGTGCACGAGCCGAAAAGATCGTCACCGGCAGCCGACAGAACGCTCAAGGACAAACCTACGCAGTCGATTACATCCGCCAGCAAGTAATTGCTGCAGTCGGATGGGACCGCGCGATGAACGAAGGCTTTCGCATTCACACAACCATCGATGTCGATCTTCAAAAAGTTGCCGAGGATTCCCTTCGGGCAAATCTTGAGCGGGTCGAACAGCATCACGATTACAGCCACCAGACTTATGCAGATTACGCGGCGACTTTTCGCAAAGCCAAAGCCAACGGCACGATGTCCGACCAGCCTGCGCCCGAATATCTTCAGGGCGCAGTGATCGGACTCGACAACGAGACAGGCGACATCATGGTTCTCGTTGGCGGTCGCGATTTCGAGCACAACCAATACGACCGCGCGCTCCAAGCCAGACGGCCGGCGGGAACGGCAATGCTGCCGTTTGTTTACGCGGCTGCTTTTGAAAAAGGAATGTTCCCGGGATCGCTCGTGGAAGATTCCCCGCTCGATAACCGCGCAGTGATGATTGGCGGGACAACCGGAATTCTTGGTGAATGGGGTCCGGAAAGCGTCGAGAACCGCTACGAAGGTGCGATGACGGCGAGACAGGCGCTGGTTAAATCAAAAAATGGCGCAACCGTCCGACTCGGCATGAACGCAGGCGTCGATTCTGTCTTGCAGCTTTGTTCTGCGGCCGGTATTCGCTCCCAACTTCGTCCGTATCCGGCGACATTCCTCGGCAGCAGCGAGCTCACGCTCGCCGAGCTGGCGCTCGGCTACACAATATTTCCAAACGGTGGCTGGCGACCAAGCGCACCGCGCATTTTGGAGCGCATCGAAGAAAAGGATGGGACAATGGTGTGGGACGCGAAGGGCGACCGCATCCGGAAAATAGTCATCAAACCTGAGGCCGCCTACGAAGTGCATTCCTGTCTTGTCGACGCTCTCCAATCGGGAACGGGGAAAGCTGCCTACACACAATTCGGTCTGAAAAAAATGCCGGCGGCCGGCAAAACTGGCACGGCCTACGATTTTACCGACGCTCTTTTTGCTGGATACGATTCCAATTTTACCTGTGTGGTTTGGGCGGGGTTCGATAAGCCGCAAAAGATTTATCGCGGCGCGTTCGGTCGCGAGCTCGCGTTGCCGGTTTGGGTCGATGTCATGAATGCAGCGGCCCAGCACTATCCGCCGCGAGAAATCAAACAGCCGTCAAATTTAAAGCAGATGGAGATTTGCTCGAGGTCTGGCTTGCTCGCCACCGACAAATGTTATGACGCCGTGAAAACGCCAAACGGCGATACGGTGCAACGACGCACGACTTACATGGAGATCGCGACACCGGCGCAGACGCCCATTGAGCCTTGCAACGTCCACGGCGAGCCACGCGCTCGTCTTGTCCGAGATCTTCCTGCCACCGATTTGCCCCGCGCCGCGCTCGCCGTGGATCTTAGCGAAGTCACACCTATACCCATAAAAAATCCAACGTTGTTAGCGGACAAAGACCCATATAATTCGCTCAAGCCAACCTTGAAACCTGAACCGATGGCGGAGCCTGCAAAAGAAATAGCCGAAAACCAGATCGACACCGGAGCCGGCGGGAGCCAAGCGACGCCGTCAAAGCCCGCAAGCGTGCCCGAGCCGGGAGGCGAGTCAACCAATCAAACGCCGGACTCCGCAGCGCCGATCAGGAAAGCGATCCCGGTCGAGCCGCAGGATAAAAAACCGGTCGAGATTCGGCGCGCGTTACCCGTTAAACCACTCGATGCAGAGGCCGACCAGACGCTCTTGAAATCAGCGACGCCGCCGCCGAGCGACCTTGACGAATAAGCGATCTAGCCCGCGACGCTGCCCCTACTCATTAACCCTGGACGAGGCGGAGCTCGTCCCTCCAATTCTTAAGTAAACGTCTTCCAAACGCTGCACCTGGATGCGTTGATCAAACTCTCGCGCTACCACCTCTGCCCCTGCGCGCGCGATCCGCGAAAGAAAACCGGGATTCTGTACCGCACTGAGCAAGGCGCGCCCCAGTTCTTGATCATTGTGCTCGGGCACGAGTATACCGCTCACCCCGTTCTCGATTGCTTCGGGAATCCCGCCATGCTGGGTCGCAAAAACCGGCAGCCCGCTCGCCATCGCTTCCAGCATAGAATTTGGAATCCCCTCCTGATTTCCGTCACGACCTGTTTCGCTCGGATGAAGGAAAATGTGCGACGCATAAAAAATGTCGCGCAGTTGGTCCTGCGAAATAAAACCGGTAAACGAAACACAGTTGTCGATCTTAAGTTCGCGCGCCAGTCCTTGAAGTTGGCCAAGTAGCGGTCCTTCGCCGGCGATAGTTAATGTTGCGTCTGGACATTTGCTCAGAAAACTCGCGAAAGCTTTGAGCGTGACGGGCAGACCTTTCTTCTCGATCAAACGACACGCTTGCACGAATCGCCATTCGGTCGCCGCGGCGCCAAAGTCGCGTTCGCGAAATGGAAATTCATTCAGCGGAATCCCCGTTCGCTGAACTTCGATTTTTTTTTCGTCGCAACCAAGATGAATAACCGCACGCCGCAACGATTCCGAGCGGACAAGAACAAGCTTCACCGCGTCGAGCATCTGCCTGGTAGCCTCTCGATACGCCGGCTTACCCATCTCCACCATCACATCCGCGCCGTGAAAGGAAACAATCGATGGCCTCGTCCATGCGTGAATTAGCGGCAAGAGGTGAACAGCGATGTGCCCGAAGTAAATGTGCAAAAGACGCGCATCAATCTTTGTTAAGACGCGCAACAACGCGTGAAGCTCAGGGTCGGAAATTTGCCAGGGCGCGTCGCGCACTTTTCTGAACCAGAAGCGTCGCAGAAAATGCGTAGCCGGTTTGGCGACAATGTGGACCGGCTCGAATGCGTAGCGCTCAGCTTGTTCCCACTTCTGCGCGATCACCACCGGGCGGCATCGTTTCAGGGCTGTAATTTGCCGATAGATGTGCAACATCTCCGGTTTCAGGAACGTCGCGCAATAACAGGCGACGACCGGAAGTGAATCAGGAGATTGAACGTCCAACCCTCTAACGTTCAACGCTCAACGCTCAACCTTCAACGAATAACGTGAGAAGCGACAGGCTGGAAGCCTGTCTGCCGAGACAGCCAAGATGGCCACCTCCAATTCAAAAGACGATTTCGAAAAGCTTAATGCCCTTCCACTTTCCCGGAATGTCTGGATCGAATGAAGTGTGGTCCACCCAGGTACCGTATCGGCCAGGCGCCCACGGATTCAGCATCTGGAGTGGATTCCCTCCCCGAATCGCTTGCGGAACCACTCCCTGAACCGCAGGGCGTAGTGAAATCGGCGGCGGTGTCGGCATTGCTCTCACCGGTTTTTGCGGCCCGATCGGCGCGGTGAACGTTTGGGCGGAGCCTGTCGTCACTAGCGCGGCCAGGATCGAGATTATTAATGTTTTCATGTTTTTTCCTTTCCAGCGAGACGTGCAAGTTCTTGCCCGATACAACGCCTGCCCACATTATATACTTCGATGGACTACCTTGAAAAGGCTGCACGTGTCCTGGATATCGAAATTTTTGAGCTCAAGCGGCTCCGGGAACGTCTGGGCGAAAATTTTGCCCGCGCCGTTGAATTGATCAAGGAAGCGGTCGATGCGCGCGGAAAAGTGGTCGTGCTTGGAGTCGGAAAGTCCGGGCACATCGGCGCAAAAATCGCAGCTACTCTCACAAGCACGGGTTCGCCGGCCGTTGTGCTCGATTCCTCAAACGCTTTGCACGGCGATCTCGGCATGGTCGCCGACGGCGATGTTGTGGTCGCATTGAGCGCGAGTGGCGAGACGGAGGAATTGATCCGGATTCTGCCCGCGATCGCACGATTCCAGGTCCGAATCATTGCGCTCTGCGGCGACTCAAAATCGACACTCGCTCAAAATGCGCATGTGCTCCTTGATGTAAATATCGAGCAGGAAGCCTGCCCGCTGAATCTCGCTCCGACTTCGAGCACGACGGTTATGCTAGCGTTGGGCGATGCGCTGGCAATGGTGCTGCTCGAGGCGCGTGGGTTTAATAAAGAAGATTTTGCGAAGTTCCATCCTTCCGGAGTGATTGGACGCAGCCTGCTCATGCGTGTGCATCAAGTCATGCGGCCGCGCGAAGCGATGGCGATCGTTTCCACTGATACGCCCATACACGACGTGCTCAGGGCGATGACCAGCGTCCGCGCCGGCGCTGCCGTCGTGGCGGGTGAAGATCGACAATTACTCGGGATTTTCACGCACGGAGATTTCGTGCGCCATTTTCAATCCGATCCCAGGATCGGCGAACGACTGGTCGCAGATCTGATGACGTTGAATCCGGTTACGGTGCACAAAGATAAACTCGCGGTCGAAGTCCTGAACTTGCTCGAGCGCCACCGCATCGATGATTTGGTGGTGATCGATGACAACAGCGTGCCCGTGGGCATTGTCGATT
Organism: Verrucomicrobiota bacterium; assembly: GCA_005887855.1. The sequence continues at coordinate 5,143 of VBQB01000127.1, forward strand.
CACAAGACCTCACACGCTTGAAGTTGCTGTAGACGCGTGTAACGTCCGCGCTCCGTTTTAACGATTCAACGCTTTAACGCTTTAACGTAATTCCCATGGCTGCAGCAAACGATCTTCGCAAAGGAATGGCGATCAAATACAACGGCAACCCTGCCATTGTGCTCGAAGTGCATCACCGCACGCCCGGTAATTTACGCGCGTTTGTCCAGGCGATCATCCGCTACATCAACACCGGCAAGAGCGCCGATGTTCGCTTCGGCTCGACTGATAAGGTGGATCTGGTCGAGATCGAGCGAAAGAACCTTGAGTTCAGTTACAAGGATCGCAACGGATATCATTTCATGGACCCGGAGACGTACGACACGATCACCTTGCAGGAAAATCTGATCGGCGACGCGAAAGATTATCTCGTGGAAAATCTCTCCGTGCAGGTTCTCTATGCCGAGGGCAAATCGGTGCAGGTTGAGTTGCCCGCATCCGTCAGTCTCAAGGTGGTTGAATCTCCGGAAGGCCTGCGCGGCGACACCGCAAGCAACGTGACCAAGCCAGCCGTGCTCGAGACCGGCAAAACAATCAACGTCCCGCTTTTCATTAAGGAAGGCGAAACGATCAAGATCGACACCCGCACCGGCGCCTATATGGGCCGGGCCTAGCTGCAGCCGCGTCGCTGCGCAACGCGTGATTTTAGCTGTTGCCCGCGAATAACGCGAATTTTCGCGGAGACCACATAATCAAATTCCGTCTTCCAAATCTGCGTTGATGGATTCGACTTTCGCTCACCACGGCGTCTGCGTAATCTGCGGATAACTTTGGCGGCGACAAATCGAAGATCGACAACCAATCGCGGAAGACGCAAACCGGCTCGCCGCGTAAAGACAATCCGAAATGTCGCGCGGGCGACACGATTCGTTCCCGCGCCTGATTCACTCATGGTTCCCACACGCTGGGTGAAGTTCGTCGTTGCGATTTTTTTGCTGCCGGCCTGCGGAATTCTTAGTCAGACTTTTTTCACTGTCTTTGCGCGCGCGACCGTGATGCACCGGCTTTGGGCTGGCGAAGAATTTTGGTTCTTCACATTGGGCGCGGTTCTTTGGGTGATCGCTTTCCTTGGCTTGCCCCGCCCGATTCTCATCTACGTATTTGGACATGAACTCACCCATGCGCTTTGGGTTTTGCTGATGGGGGGACGGGTCAGCCGTTTTCGCGTCGGCCGTGATGGTGGCCACGTAGTAACAAACCGAAACAATTTCTGGATCGCCCTGGCGCCTTATTTTTTTCCACTCTACAGCATTCTTGCCATCGCGACTTATGGCGTGCTCAGCCTGTTTCTAAACATGCAGCCGCACGGACGCGTGCTTTATGCAGTGATCGGCGCGACCTGGGCGTTTCATTTCACGTTCACCTGCTGGATGATCCCAAAAAATCAAACCGACCTGAGCGACCAGGGCACGTTTTTTTCGCTCGTTGTGATCTATCTCATGAACTTGCTGCTGCTAAGCGTGATGCTGATCCTTGCGTCACCGCAAATCACTTTTGCGGCCTTCGGCGCCGATCTGCTGACGAATATCAGTAACTTCTCACTGTGGATTGTCGATCTTTTCAACCGGCTGTGAGTGTAGCGCGAGCCTCCGGCTTGCGCGTCTTGAGCAAGGCGCAAGCGGGACGCTCGCGCTACGTTACAGGTTCGTAATCACCGCAAAAGGCAAAACCGATAATCCTTCGGCGGCGCTTAACCGGCGACCATCAAAACGAATCGGACGGCAAGTGAAAAGATCGTGCGCGTGCTCGAGCGAAAGTGTTTCGGGAAATTCAATCGTCGTGTCTCTCCACCTCTCGCCAGTCGGCGGGAAACCGATGCGCGCGGAAAGACGCGGCGCGATCACAACGATCCATTTGCCTGCCAATGAGCGCGCAAAACTGACACAGCTCTCCCCAAAAGCTCCGCTCGCCACGAGCGGGAGATAGTCGCCACGCTGGAAAAGATCGACATGTTCGCGGCGAAATCGCAGCACGCGCTGCGTCAAAAACATTTTAATACGGCCATCCGGCCAATTCCGCATCAGCTCTTCCGGAGCCGAGACGGTCAGTGCTTCGAGTATTTCGCGACGTCGTTTGTAATCGACCGGCTGCCGGTTGTCAGGATCTACCAGACTATAATCCCAAATCTCGTTGCCTTGATAAATGTCGGGCACCCCCGGAGAAGTCAGCTTGAGCAGCGTCTGAGTGAGCGAATTGATGGCCCCGAGGCGCGCGATTTCCTGGGCGATCGGAAGGAAACCCGGAAGGAACTTGTTTCGCGGCAAAGGATCCAGAACCTTCGCGACAAAATCGCGCATCGCCGCGTCCCACGCTTCGTTCGGTTGGATCCAGCTCGTGTTGAGCTTCGCTTCGCGAAGCGCCTTGGCCATGTACGCTTGAATGCGCTCGATGTACTCCGGCGTTGCCGCTCCTTCCGGTTCGCCCGATGGCTGGATAGGCCAGGTTCCGAGCAAAGTTTGGTAGAGCAGATATTCCTCATTCCCGTCCGGCGCTTCCGCGTCGTTGAGCGTGCGTTTCCATCGACGATTGGCCTGACGCCAGCGTTGCAGCGACCGCCGCCAAAGCTCCGGCATTTCGGAAATCGCGACCATCCGGGCACGCACATCTTCGCTCCGTTTTGTATCGTGGGTCGACGTCGCGAGTAAGGCCGCCGGCCAATTACGTTGTCGATAGAGATTGCGCTCGTGGAACTCTTCAATACTCAATCCGAACTGCTGCGGTTCCCCGCCAACTTCATTTAGCCCAGCCAACCGGTTGTAAATGTAGAAGACGGTATCCTCCAACCCCTTGGCCATGATTGGTCCGGTGGTTTGCTGAAACTTGAGCACGAAATGTGTGTGCGCGGCGCGCGCCTCGGCATCGAGGTTTTCCGGAAACCGGAAGACCAAAACGTCGCGCAGAAAATTGAAAATCGATTCTTCAATCGCCGGGTTTCGGCGTTTGGCTGCTGCGACAGCGCGTTCGACGATTTGTCGATCTTCTTCGCTCACCGGCTGACCTGGCGCGAGATAAGTTCGATAAACAGGAAAACAAGCTATCGTCTCTCGCACCGCACGCGCCAGCGCTTCGAGGGTAAAATCGCGATACCAGCGGTTCTGCTCGGAAAGCCGGTCGACCATGTTGCCGAGCACATCGACATCGTTGGCCAGGGCCAGTTTCATCACTTGCAGCTTCTTCGCATAGACGAGATGACCAAAATGCAGGGAGTGACCGATGAAACGATGAAATGTCTTTGTGATTTCCGTCTCGGCTGAAGAATCGACAAGCAACTGCGCCACCTGATTCGCAAAATCGTAGCCGGTGGTACCATGCACCAACCAATCTTTCCGCAGCGTCTCGGCGCCGGTGAGGATTTTTTCCGCGACCATGTAAATGGCGCGTCCATCCTGGGGCAGGGCAATCGCCAGCGCTTTCGCGCAGCGCTGTTGAAGTTTCTCGAAATATTCGCGCGGCAAATAAAGCCCGTCCGGATGATCGATGCGGAGACCAGTCACGGCGCGGGTCCGCACCAATTCGAGTAATAGCCGGTGAGTAGCATCAAAGACCCGGGGCAATTCAACCCGAATCGCCGCCAGATCGTTCACATCAAAAAAGCGGCGATAATTAATTTCTTCCGCCGCGACCCGCCAAAACGCCAGCCGATAGGACTGCGCGTTGAGCAACTGATCAAGCGCGTCGAAGCTGCGCGCGTCGCCTGGTTCTCCGTTGATCCGGGCCAATGCCTTTTCGATTGCTTGTTGCACCTGCGGCGCCTCGGCGCAGCGGCGTTCCAGACGTCGCTTGACGATCTCCTTCTCGCGAATGCGCTCCGCGATGCGCTTTGGATCGGTTTCAGTGCGTTTCGGCAAATATTCGAGTGCGGTTAGAATACTTTGCAATTCCGCGTAAAAGTTTTCATCCTTATGTTCGGCAAGGTTTTGTAACGCGATCTCCAGAACGTGGCGATACGTTCCCGGCGCGATCGGTAGTCGGCGATCGCCGCAGAGGAGATAAAAGGTACCCTCCTCAAAGCGCACCTGCAGCTCGCCACGCTCGAGGACGCGCCCATATTGGTCGCTCAATATCGGCAAGAGAACTTTGTCACGCAGATCCGATTTCAGCGGATGCCAGTCGATGTCGAAGTAGGGCGCGTACCTGGAGCTAGGCCCATTTTCGAGAACATCCATCCACCACTGATTGAGCGGCTCGGCGATTCCGACGTGGTTCGGTACAAAATCGAGCAATTGACCCATCGAGTGCGCATGCAGTTCCGCAATCCAGGCATCGTAATCCTCGCGCGAGCCGATCGCCGTGTTCAGCTTATTGTGATCCGTGATGTCATAGCCGTGCAGGCTTTCCGCGCCCGCCTGAAAATAGGGTGACGCGTAGGCATCACTCACGCCCAGCGCGTATAGATATGGCACCAGGTCGCGCGCTTGGGCAAAATTGAACCAGCGATTGAACTGCAATCGGTAGGTTGAACGGGGAATCCGCGGATGGTTTTCCTTTGTCATGTGGTTTGTCATTCCGAGCGGAGTCGAGGAATCTCTTACTATTCGCCTTCAGTGAGCGATGCGCCAAAAAAATGCGAGAGATCCTTCGACTCCGTTTAGGATGACAGGCTTCGAATCGAAGCGTGTCACATTTTCTCAGGAACTTTGATCCCAAGAAGATCGAGACCACGCTGCAAAACGCGTCCGGTAAGATCGCACAAAGCCAGACGCGAACTGCGCGCCGGCTCTTCCGATTTTAAAACCGGACAGGCCTCATAAAACGTGTGAAAACTGTTCGCAAGCTCGAACAAATAATTCGCCAGAATGTTCGGGCGAAAATCGTTTAATACTTGTGGGACGATTTCGGCGAACTGGCAAAGACGTTTTGCGAGGCCGACTTCGGCGGGATCGCTAAGAATGAATTTGTCGATCTTCGGCGCGAGCTCGCCCGCTTTCCGAAAGATCGAACGAATCCGAACGTAAGCGTTCTGTAAGTACGGCGCGGTATTCCCCTGGAGGGAAAGCATTCGGTCCCACGAGAAAACGTAATCGGTCATCCGATACTGCGAGAGATCGGCATATTTGACTGCGCCGATCCCGATCTTCTGCGCAATGTCGATCTTGTCTGCCTCACTCAAGTCTGGATTTTTTTCCTCAATAATTTTGCGGGCGCGCTTGCATGCTTCATCGAGAAGATCGCGCAACGGCACGTTCTCGCCCGAGCGTGTTTTCATCAGTTTGCGATCCTCGCCGAGGATGCTGCCATGCGTGATGTGGCGAAAATCGGCTTTGTAACCTTCGCGCCGCGCGATCTCGAAAATCTGTTTGAAGTGCAGGAGCTGCGGCGCGCCAGTTACAATCCAGACCGCGTCTGCTTTTAGTTCGTTGATGCGATAATCGACCGTGGCCACATCCGTTGTCGCATAATTGAAACCGCCGTCGCGTTTGCGAACGATGCACGGCTTATCGGAAAGCTCGGGAATGTCGCGGAAAAAAACGCAGACCGCGCCTTCGCTGATTTCAGCGATGCCGGATTTGAGCAAGCGCTCGACCACGCCGGGCAAGCGATCGTCGTAAAAACTTTCACCGCACTGGATGTCGTAATGGATATCGAGCAATTCGTACACGTGGTCGAAATCCTGCATCGAAAACGCCACGCACTCATTCCAGATGTCGATGTTTTCCTTGTCGCCCGATTGCAGCTTCACCAATTCCTGGCGGCACGCTTCACGAACTTGCGGATCGCTTGCCGATCTTTCGTTTGTTTCTTTGTAAATGCGGACGATCTCGGCGAGCGGATCGCGCTGAAGTGATTGTCGATCCAACAGAGTTTTCCAGCCGTAAATCACCATCCCAAACTGCGTGCCCCAATCACCAATGTGATTGTCGCGAATGACTTCGTGTCCGAGAAACTGGGCGATGCGCGCGAGCGCGTCCCCGAGCACGGTGCTGCGGATGTGGCCAACGTGCATCGGTTTCGCCACGTTTGGCGATCCAAAATCAATTACGATCCTGCTTGTCGATCCCGCCCTTGCCACACCGAGGCGTTCGTCTTTGGAAAGCTCGCCCGCTTTTTTTGCGATCGCGTCCGCGCGCAATGTGAAATTGATGAAGCCCGCACCGGCAATAGCTGGAGTTTCGCACCACTCGCCGACGTCGAGATGCGCGAGAATGTTCTGCGCAACTTTATTAGGATTTTCGCCCCGCTGCTTCCCGAGCACGAGAGCAGCATTCGTCTGATAATCGCCGAAACGTGGATCGGTCGCCGGCGTCACCTCCCCAGCGTTCGGCAAGTCTGCCTGCACGAGCGCTTCCGAAAGTTTTTTCCCAAGAAGTGATTGGAAGGTCTCCATGAATGATAACTCGCAAACGGCAGCGGCGCTCTCTCAGCGTCGAACTACAATGCCGGCGCTCGCAGACCGCCGCTACAGCTTTTGCGAACGGTCGCGAAAGATCGACAGTATTTCGTCGGCCGATTTCGCCTCGGCCAGACTCTCACGCACGGAGCGATCGTTCAAAAATTTCGCAATCGACGCGAGCGTGCGCAGGTGGGTCTGAAACTGATTTTTCGGGACAATGAAGAGCACGACGAATTTCACCGGCGCGTTATCGAGCGCGTCGAACTCAATCCCGCCTGTCGATCTTCCAAACGCGGCCACGACTTCTTCAAGCCGATCCGACGAGCAATGCGGAATGGCAATCCCGAATCCGATGCCGGTGCTCATGGTTTCCTCGCGTTGTTTGAGCGAGGCCAAAATGCCGTCGCGATCGTCAGGTTTGATTTTGCCCAAGTTGACGAGCAGATCGATTAACTCGACGATAGCCGGCCAACGCTCGGTGGCCGTCATCTCGGGGATGATTTGCTCGGCAGAGAGTAAGCTGGCCAAGGACATGCGGATTTCCCGGTAGATGTACGGGAGCGAAAGCTTAGCGGGAGCGGCTAGGTTGACAAGCGGGATTTGGAACGGCTACAGCGCATAACCGCTCTCATTTCAGAGCACCGTCATTATCGCGCAGCTTGTAATTCAATCGGCGCGAAAGCAGCCAGCGCACACCGAACATATCGACGGTGGCACGGAGAGCGCGGTTACCGAGGCCGTACTTGCTTTGACCGAAGCGACGCGGCCGATGTTTCACGGGAATTTCCACGAGGCGATAGCCGGCACCCTTAATGAGCGCGGGAATGAAGCGGTGCATCCCTTTGAACGGAACCAGCGCGCTCGCACATTCGCGCCGCATTGCCTTCAGCGTGCAACCAGTGTCGCGCACGCCGTCCTTCGTGAAACGGCTGCGAACAGCGTTGGCGACCCGACTCGTCAGTCGTTTCAGCAAAGTGTCTTTGCGTTCCGCGCGGTAGCCACAGACAAGATCGGCACCGCCCGCGATTTCAGCCAGAAGCCTCGGAATATCCGTGGGGTCATTTTGTAAGTCGCCATCAATGAGAACTGTGGTTGCGCCACGGGCGGCCTGGAGGCCCGCATAAATCGCCGCGCTTTGCCCGGTATTTTTTTCAAAGCGAATTACTCGAATGTTCGGCGCAGTGGCGATTCGCTCGACCGTGCAATCGACCGATCCGTCGTCTACAAAAATGATTTCGTGATCGAGTCCGGTCAGCGCCGTCTTCAGCTCCGATTGCAACATCGACATGCTTTCTTCCTCGTTAAAAAGAGGCACAACCACGGAGACTGCCGGCGAGCTCCAGGTACGCAGCACTTTTCCATAACGCCGCACTTCAATCATCCCAACAGGCTCTGTCGATTGAAAGCCAACTCGAATATTGTGGGGCACGCGTCCTTTTTCTCCCTCTCGGATGAAAAGCGCGTCGCGTCCAACGAACGGATTGATACCATTCTCCTCAGTGTAAACTTCGCTTTCCGGCCGCGGAGCGCCGGGTTTTATTTCGATAAATTCATCGTAGCGCGGCCAGAAGGAAAACTGGTTTACGAGGTCCTGCGATTCGACGATGTAAACAGGCGGATGATTCGGACCCTCCGGTCGTTTGTCCCGCAAATAAAAGGAAATTTCCGACGCGCGATCGCGTGCGTCGGCGATGAGAAACAATTTCTCGCCCAGTTGCGCCTCGAGATCGCTGCGCATTTTTTCCACCGCCCCTGTCGCTGACTTCCATCCGCGCATCCTGTCACTGGGATCGCGCCGCGAGAATTCGAAACCCGCGGAGCGCAACAAGTCTGTGTCCAGGGTAATCACGCTCATGATTAATCCGACTAGCAACGCCACGGCTGCGCACAGCCTCAACAGGAGACTCGTTTCGACGCGTTCCCACCAGAAATAAATTGCCAGCAAGCCGAAGCCCAGGAAGGCGAGTGCGTCCCAGTTCGGCGCGGCACTCTTATTAATCGACAAGAGGAGGTAAAAGATGAACACCGGCAGTCCAAACCACATTAGAAACAACACCTTGAATTGTTGATTCACACGTCGCCAGCTCCCAATCACACCCCAGGCGAGCGCGAGAAACAGGAATGGCGAATAAGCCAGAAAATGCTGGCCGAGAAACGCAAGAATCTCGCCCGGATGGAAGCCAAACCCCTGCTCAACGCCTCCGCGCGACTGGAGATGGGTGAGTGTTATCCAGGCGTGTTGCCCGTTCCAAACAATCGGCGGGATTGCGCAAAGACCGAAGACGCCGAGCAGCAAATACAAACCGGGCCGCAAAAACTGCTGTCTGAGCCGGGGAGCCAATATGAGAACCAGCAAGATCGAAATAAGCTCAAACGCGTTCGTGTATTTGGATAGAAACCCAAGCCCAACCAGCAACCCCGTGATCAGCCAATGCCACGAGAAGCGCGGACTCCTTTCCAAGGCGAGCCAGAATGTGAACATCGCCGCCAGCCAGAAAAAAACCGACAGGCAATCAATCGTCATTAGGAAGGCGCCGATGTTAAAGATTGGTGTCACATTCAAAGCGATAACCGCCCAAAACCCGGCGACGCTGCTGAATAATCGCCGCGCAAAATAAAACATGAGCAGGCTCGTGCCTGCCGCGAACACCGGACTAAAAAAGCGCACCCCGAATTCATTCGCGCCGAAAACTGCAGTGCTGGCGCGCATGACAAAAGCGATGCCCGGCCCTTTGCTGAAATATGCCGGTGCGAGGCGCTCCGACCACATCCAGTAATGGGCCTCATCAAATTCGAGATCCGTTGTCGCCAACATCGACAAGCGAATCACCGTCAGCGTGAGGACGAAAAACCAGACCGCGCGCGTCGTGTTCATTGAAAGTCGCGCGAGCCTCCGGCTTGCGAGTTTGGAGACGGCAAGCTGGAAGCATGCCCCACAAACAGACTCGGATGTCGGGCGTAAATATTCGGCGCCCATTTTTTCGCCATTGTCCTCCAAATCAATTCGAAGAAGCCGAACATGACCAAGGCTTGACCGGCCGCCAGAAAGACTGTCGCGAGCACGTCGCTTGGCCAGTGCGCACCCAGATAAATTCGCGAGTAACCGACCGCTGCCGTGATGATCCAATAAAGCCAGCCACGTCGCCGGTAAAACAGTGTGCAGTATACGGCAATCACAGTGTTATTCGTCACATGTCCCGACGGAAATGACGGTCCTGAGCGGCCTCGATCGGATTGATCGGAATGACGAATCGTTGGTTTCTTGAATAACGTCATAAATTTCG
>VBQB01000344.1:0-2889 GCA_005887855.1 Verrucomicrobiota bacterium
AACGCAGAACCTGGAGCGCTCAACCCTGCTGGTAGACCATACGTTCGTGAAAGCGCAGCGGGACAATGGCCATCCGGCTGCCACATACACCGTGGTCGGAAATGTCGCGTGTGCAGCGCCTACACCGACCCCGACGCCAAAGCCTCATGGCAAAAAATGATTACTCCAACGCTGAGACCTAGTCCAAAGTCCAAGGCAACCCGCCACCCACACGGTTAGTAGTTCCTGGCGTTGCAATTTCGTTCGGCGTTCGACGCGATGCGCGTTGGACGCCGAGTTATTTTAGGGCCGGTCGAACTATCTAGGGCTTCTCCCGATACAACTCTCAGACTTCCACTTACCGGAAACGCCCGGCAAACGCCTTCCTACATGCGGCCATTTTTTGTCGAGGCACGATTCTTGAATAACTATGAAAACGAATCCCGGTTCGGAATCCGGCGCCTTTAATCCACGCGCCTTCGTGGCTTTCTTGCTTTGTTCAGCAGCTGGTTTGCTCGGTATGCTCAGCTTTGCGGCAACACCGCCAAGTGGAACCCTGACGGACACCTCTGGGCCTGTGGCATACACAGCTGGGCCATTTTTTGTGGCGAATCCGACGCCGGTAATCGAGGTCGACAGCGGCCCGGAATGCTTCGGCTCCGAACAGCCGTGCGATGATTACGCGCTGACGGTGACCCTGCCGTCCGGTTACGCCGCCGCGCATCCAAACGCCGCGATCAAGGTCACGATGAGCTGGACCGATAACGGCAGCGGCGCCTCAGACTACGACCTTTACATCTACAAAAATCCACGCAGCGATTGCAGCCCCACAGATTGCACCAGCACAGACGGTTCCCAGGCGGCCAATTACCAATCAGCGAGCAGCTCTAACCCCGAGATCGCAACGATCAGCCCGCTGGCCGATGGCACACAAAAGTACACACTGGTAGTTGTCCCGTACACGCCGACTGGCGAAAGCGTTCATGTGACGATCGAATTGTTGCCGGGTTCCGGCAGTGGCGGCACTACCGGCTTCGGCGGGCCAGATCCGACAACGCCGGGCGTTCCGCGCTATCAGAATTACTATGCGCCCGCGGGCACATCTGCTGAGTCGAGTGACGGCGAGTTCAATATTGGTTTCAATCCTCACACTGGCCGCATTATGACCATGAATATCGGGCCGATCTGGCGGCTGACCCCGCCGGAGCTTTTGAGCCCGGCCGAGCCGGAATGTTGCGAAGCGCTCTGGGAAGATAAGACGAATCTCGGGACGATCACTGGCCTGGATCCGATCCTGTGGACAGATCAAAAAACCGGTCGCACGTTTTCCTCCAATTCCACAGCAGGCGCCAATGTTGTCTACGGTTACAGTGACAACGACGGCGATTTGTGGGTGCCGCTCGCTGCTTCTCCAGCTAGCGGCGGCACCGACCATGAAACGATTGGTTCAGGCCCCTACCCAGCCGCACTGAGTGCATTGGGCAACGGGGTCAATCAGGGTGAAGCCGTGTACTATTGCTCTCAATCATGGCCGCTCGGTCCTGCTACCTGCCAGCGCAGCGACACCCTCGGCGCAAGTTACGGCCCCGGGGTCCTGGCCTACGAAGGCAACGGCATCACGCAATGTCACGGTTTGCATGGCCATGTCCATGTTGCGCCAGACGGCACCGTCTGGCTGCCAGTCAGTCACTGCGGAGGCAACCAAGGCGGCGCACTGAGCACAGATGGAGGCGTAACTTGGCAGGAGTTCATCGTCACGGGCAGCACCGCGCAGATCCAAGGCGCCGATCCTTCTGTCGCGATCGACTCCGATAGCACCGTTTACTACGCCTACGTCAACAATGACCCCGTGCCTGCTGGCAATCCGCCAGAAGGCCATGCACGCGTCAAGGTCGGTCACCGCAACCCCGATAATAGTGTCACATGGACTAATGACTTCGACCTAGGCGCAACTCACGGCATCAAGAATGCCGCCGAAATCGAAGCGGTCGGCGGTAGCTCCGGCCGCGCAGCCGTTGGCTTCCTGGGCACCGATATCGCGGGCGACTACCAAGCGATAAGCTTCCCTGGCAAATGGTACGCGTTCATCGCCACCACCTACGACGGCGGCATGACTTGGACGACGGTCAACGCCACCCCGAATGATCCTGTGCAAAGCATGACGGGCGTCTGGCAGCAGGGCGGCAGCCATCAGGACCGCAACCTTCTCGACTTCAACGAAATCACAATCGACGACAAAGGCCGCGTACTCTACGGCTACAGTGACGGTTGCGTGACCGAAGGCTGCATTGCCGGCACGGCACCCAATGACTTTGTCGCCTTCATGCGCGTCGCACGGCAATCCGGAGGCAAGAGCTTGCTCGCCAGCAACGACGTTAACATAAATGAACCCGCGGCGCCGAAACCTCCATGTCTGTCTGGCACGCGCGATCCCTCCGCCTCACATCTGAGTTGGAAGGCGCCCGACAACGGCGGCTCTAATATCGTTAGTTATCAGATCTTCCGCGGAACATCCCCCGGTGGCGAGGCGTCGCTGCCGGTAGGCCAGACCGACAAAACCAACTTCGACGACATGACGGCCAATCCCGCAGTGACGCATTATTATTATACCGTCAAGGCGACCAATGGGATCGGCACGAGCAACGCAAGTAACGAAATTGATTTGACGGTGGCCGTACCGCCTCCGCCAGAAAATGTCTGCGCGCTGCCCGGCCTGACCAAGCTCACTGACGCATCGGGCGACACTAGTGCGATCTTGGGGATTTTCCCGACTCCGGCTCCGCCTGGATCTGATCTGCTTTCTTTCCAGATCTCGCAGCCGTATGCCGAAGATGGGATCATCAGATTAGCCTTCACCATCAACACCGACAACGGCGAGTCGCCGCAGCCAATAGGCTCGTCCTGGTATGT
>VBQB01000344.1:2900-3942 GCA_005887855.1 Verrucomicrobiota bacterium
ATGACATGGAACGGCACCACGCCGACCTTCGAATCCTATACTCCAAGTCCCAACGGTTCTGGTGGCGTTGACGGCCGCTTTGTGAAAGCTGGTAGTCAGATACCCGCCGACCCAAGCAGTGGTTATACTGCTCCATTCAATAAGGTCGTCATCGTAGTCAAGGCGAGCGATCTCGGCTTAAATCCCGGCGATACGATCAGCGGCTTCGTGTCGGGCGTGTCGCAGACCGCGGGCGGTGTAATCACGGGGTTGTACGATCAGATGCCCGACAGTCTGGCATTCACTGGCAGTTACGCCGTGAATGATAACCAAGTCTGCCGGCCGGATACTGCGCCGACAGCAGTTTTAACTGCAACGCCGACGTCGGGAACTGTTCCGCTCACTGTTCAGTTCGATAGCTCTGGCTCGTACGATCCAGATACTGCGCCGCCGCCAGACACAATTGCATCCTATACATTCGACTTTGGTGACGGCTCACCCGCGGTAACCCAGTCAACGCCGACCATTTCACACACTTACAATGCGGCCGGTAATTATGCGGCAACACTCAGCGTCACCGATTCGCGCGGTGCAACGAGCACGAACACCGCGGAGGTGACCATCATGGTTTCTTCCGCTCCGACACCGACTCCGACGCCGACACCTACTCCAAAACCGCACGGAAAGCCGAAACCCACACCAACGCCAAGTGCCACGCCCACCCCAACGGCAAGTCCGACACCGACGCCAAAGCCTCATCCAACTCACCCGCCACACGGTTAGCAGTTCTCGGCATTGCGATCTCATTCGGCGGCCAACTTTATCGTTGGCTGCCGAATGTTCTCTTAAGCTTTTTGGCCGAGCGAGTATTCGCGCGTTACCCAGTCGAGCGCTTCTTCCCGATCTTTCAACACGCCTTCAAGTTGTAGCGTTTCGACCGCTTCAAGGATCTCCCCGAACTTCGGACCGGGCTTCATTCCGAGTGCGATCAAATCGTCGCCGCGAACGAGTGGCGGCGGGATGATTGGTTCGTTCGCGAACTCCTCGCGTTTGCGCAAGAGGA
>VBQB01000345.1 GCA_005887855.1 Verrucomicrobiota bacterium
CAGAAATTCTGGATTATCTCGCCAGACATCCGGAGGCACAGGACACCCTCGACGGCATCCTGCATTGGTGGGTGCTCGACTACTGCGTCAAGAGGTGGGCGCCGAAAATTGCAGAGACCGTGGGGAAACTCGTCGAACAAGGTTTTCTCGAAGAAAAGCCTTCTCCAGACGGCCAAACATTTTACCACGTTTCCCCGCATTATCTCTCCACGCTTCAGCACGGGGCATCACCAGTCGCTTAACAATGACATGCTTCGCATCACGGCAATTGACGAATTCATTGGTTTGCAATTCACGCGCCTCGGTACGGAGCTGCAGGCGCACGATTTCATATCAAAGTTATCACCACCAAACACCCAACTAAATACAAGGTAATCGCAACAGCATGCCCGCAAAACAACGACGCGTGCTGACGAGACAATAAATATGGCTCAAATCTCTCTAACCGTTGACGTCGCGGTGCCGAACGGGCCCAAACTCTGGTTCCGACGAGCGCTTGATGTCGACGCTTACGACAAAATCGACGTCACCGTGCCCGCCCCGCCCGACCCAACGGCGAGCGACAAGAAAGTTGAACTACAGCCGGGCGGCTCCGGGCAGGTGCAATTCATTGCCATCGTCTCGGATTGGTATGGGGACGATCTAACCTACAAAATTAACAAAAAGACTGCGGACGCCCGTACGCTAGACCACCCGCACCTGCTCGCCGGCAAAGGGGCGGTTTCCCTGTTCGATAATGCCTCGCCACCGACGGCGTTATTTTTCACCAATACCACTTCTGGCGCGAAAGCAAAGGATGCGAAGGTGCAGATTCTGATTGGCCGGGACGCAACTCCATAGCTAATCAAACAAGAAAGGAAACACATGCCATCCACATTGACCTATCCCGGAGTATACATCGAAGAAATCCCAAGCGGCGTCCACGCCATTACCGGGGTGGCGACCTCGATCACAGCGTTTGTCGGCCGCGCCAAGCGCGGTCCAGTCGATAGCGATAAGGAATCGCCTGTCACGATCAATAGCTTCGGCGATTTCGAACGCATCTTTGGCGGCATCTGGCCGGAGAGCACACTTGGGTTTGCGGTTCGTGACTTTTATCAAAACGGCGGAAGCCAGGCGCTGATCGTCCGTCTTTTTCATCCGCTTGTTGGGACGAATGACTTTGCCACTCTGAACGTTAATTCGTTAGGTTTGACCGCCGCCAACCCCGGCGGTTGGGCTAATTTGCTGCGGGCGCGAATCGATCACAACACCCGCCCGCTGCCGGATGGCTCGGCCGATCCCGACACATTCAACCTCACCGTGCGCGACGGGGACACTGGACAGATCGAGATTTTCCGCAACGTCTCGGTGGTCGACGATCATCTCCGGCGGATCGACAAAGTCTTGGAAAATGAATCCAGACTAGTTAGGGCGGAGACCCCTCTCCCGGGCGCGCGCCCAGGACCGCATCCGGACCCGCAGCCGGGCGAAGATGTTTGGGGCGACAATACGCCCGCGACAAATTCCGCGGTGGTGACCGCTGGCGAAGCCTCTGATGGCGACGCGCTCGACGAGGATGATTTCACAGGCGTGGGCAAGGAAGGTAACAAGGAGGGGCTGTTCGCCCTCGCCAAATCCGATCTCTTCAATCTCCTGTGCATTCCCGGCTACGTCGATACCGGGGCCGGCTTCGATGTCGATATCGGCCTAACGACAAGCGCGGCGACCTACTGCGAAGCTCGCCGGGCCATGTTGTTGATCGATCCGCCGAGCGGATGGCTCGACAAGGATGCAGCAAAAGCCGGCCTCGCCGCCGGCATCGGCACGACGAGCAAAAATGCCGCGCTTTTTTTCCCGCGATTGCGCCAGCCCAACCCAGCGCACGACAACCAGAAAGAGGATTTTGCTCCGTGCGGCGCGGTGGCCGGTGTTTTTGCCCGGACGGACGCGCAACGCGGTGTCTGGAAAGCACCCGCTGGTTTGGAGGCGACTTTGGTCGGGGTGCCGGAACTGAGCGTAAGCCTCAACGACGGCGAGAATGGCGAACTGAATCCGTTAGGGATCAATTGTCTGCGCTCAATGCCCGCCGCCGGCCGCGTCGTTTGGGGGGCGCGCACGTTGCAGGGCGACGACCGGCTCGCTTCCGAGTGGAAATATATCCCGGTCCGGCGGACGGCGCTCTTTCTCGAGGAAAGCCTCTATCGTGGGACACAGTGGGTTGTCTTTGAGCCTAACGATGAGCCGCTTTGGGCACAGATCCGACTGAACATCGGCGCATTCATGCAGAGCCTTTTCCGCCAGGGCGCGTTCCAGGGGAAAACGCCGCGCGAAGCCTACTTCGTCAAGTGCGACAGTGAAACCACAACACAAACCGATATCGATCACGGCATCGTGAACATCCTCGTCGGCTTCGCCCCGCTCAAGCCGGCCGAGTTCGTCATCATCAAGATCCAGCAGCTCGCGGGACAAATTGAAACCTAAACGGAGAATCATTCCATGGCACAATTTAGCGTTAATCCACAACGGTTTGACCCATACAAGAACTTCAAGTTCCGGGTGAAATGGGACGGCAAATACGTAGCCGGTGTCAGCAAGTGCGGCGCACTCAAGCGTACCACCGAAGTCGTAAAGCACCGCGAAGGCGGCGATCCCAGCAGCAGCCGCAAGTCGCCTGGCCGAACCGAGTTTGAAGCCATTACTTTGGAGAGAGGTGTCACGCACGACTGTCTACAACGAAGCAGGTCAGCTCGCGATCAGCTATAAGGTTTTTCGCTCCTGGGTCTCGGAATTTCAGGCGCTCTCCGATCTCGACGCCAACGCCAACGCGGTCGCGATCCAGCACATCAAACTGGAGAACGAAGGCTGGGAGCGCGATTACGACGTCACCGAGCCTAGCGAGCCAACCTTTGTCGAGCCGGCATAACAGTGGATGCCTTCAGTCATGGAGCAGCCGACGCGATCTCTCTCACCAGAGAAAATTCTCGATGTATGGGAAACCGGCCGGCAGCAGCATGAACTCGACCGGGCGCTGACCTTGCTGAGCGCGGCGTATCCGGGAGTAAGCCGCGATGAATTGGCCGACCTGACAATTGGCGAACGTGATGGTCGCTTGCTGCGGGTCCGGGAGCTCATCCTGGGAACAGGTGCGGCTGCGATTTCTGAATGTCCTCAGTGTGAGGAGCGGGTTGAGTTTCCGCTCGATACCAGCACGCTGCTGCAGGCAGAGGAGATCGCCGAAACGTCGCACGAAGTCACAGTGGACGGAACGCATGTGCGATTTCGTTTGCCGACCAGCCGAGATCTGGCGGAAGCCGTGGCGGTACCCGACCAGCCGCTTGGCGTTCGCCGCCTGATTGAGCGGTGTGTCATCGAACCGCACGTGGTTGACGAGCTCTCTGACGAAATTGCGGAAGCGCTCAGTCAGGCAGTCCTGAAAGCCGATCCGCGGGCGGAAATTATCATCTCGTTAGGCTGCCCAAATTGCGGACGAAAGTGGGAACTGCTTTTTGATATTGCGCACTTTTTTTGGCCCGAGATTGCAGCGCAAGCGCAGCGACTCGTGTGCGAGATTGACGTCCTCGCCCGCGCATACGGCTGGACGGAGCGCGAGATCCTGAGCCTGCCGGCGCGACGCCGGCGCACCTACTTGGAGATGCTGGCCGCATGAGCCATTTCCTCGCCAGGTTGGTCGAGCGCGCCCGCGGTACCGCGCTGCGCGTCGAGCCAGTGGTTGCCTCACGGTTTGCTCCAACACCGATCGTGGAGATCGCCTCCGAAGTTGAAACTCCGCCGTCACAGCGCAGAGATCAACAGCCGACGGCTGAAGAGAAATCGTCGCCGCGTGCAATTGTTCAGCAAGAACCGCCGGCCGAGAAAGCTGAGGTGACGATAGGCCGTGAGTCGGAGAGGTCGTCGCTACCGCAACCGCCGGGAAAATTGCTCGTCCCAATGGAGATGAGTGCGGTGGACTCGACGGTCTTTGTTAGGCGCTTAAAATCCGACGATCGACCTGTGCCGGCGGTCAAGAATAGCGTGGTGAGGAGAAATTCGTTTACCGCCTCGCGATCGAAGCGGACGCGGCCAGCGACCTCCATCACAACGACATCCCGGAATCTCGAGCGCGGTTTATTCGCACCTAACGAATCGTCGGAGGAGCCGCCGATTGTCCGCGTCACGATCGGCCGAATCGATGTACGGGCGACGCCGATAGCTGCGCCGTCACGAAAGTCGCCCACGCGGTCCGAACCAAAACTGACGCTCGAAGCTTATCTCA
>VBQB01000346.1 GCA_005887855.1 Verrucomicrobiota bacterium
AAGTTCGGGTCCGGCGAGCATCCGGAAATACATCGCGATATTTCGCCCAAAACCAAGCAGGTCGCGACTCGAGTAGTATAGGGCTGTGCGAGCTTTTTGAACCGCCACGTCCCAGCTGAACATCGTCGCTTCCCCGGCGCGGAATGTGCCAAGGACAGTGGGTTCGACGCCAGGTTGGTTCGGATTGTTCACCACCGTAATGAACACCTCCATGTGTATTCCAATCGGTAGTCGAATCCCGGCACGCGTTGTCCGAGCTCGATCAGCAGCATAACTGATGATGCTACGCACTTCGGTTTCGCTCAGTCGCGCTTGCCCATTGATCGTTCCGGGGAGGGGATCATTAGTGGTTGGCTGGCGGACCTCCCCTTGCAGTCGCCCCGCAGGTCTCAACAGGATACGGAAGAGCTGCCAGTTCACTAAAGCATCGCAATAGGATGAAAATTTTTGGACAGAAGATTAGGAAGCTGCTTGGCGCGTCGCTCGGAGTAAAATGTGGCTGTCATCTAAGCATGGAGCGCGACTTCTCCGGTCGTCAGTAACCGTCTTGGGAGTTCGACCGCAGCGGTCGTGCCATCTCTTCCATTCCACCTCTCCCCACTAGCTGCCACGGAGTTTTAGACTTGACCTCGTTTCTCCCGTATAACAGCTGCCTGGGATACGGCACATTCCAGTGCGAAGATTAAGCCCTGCTTTCTACAACTGCCAGTTTGATCGAAACCAACCATAAGTGGCTTCATTAGGTCACCACAGAGGGGTCCTCTCCAACGCAAGCGCCTTCCCGCCAAATTCAGAAAACGGAAATCTCGCGTTTCATCGCCGGAAGGGCTAAGTCTGCTGCGACGTGAAAGAGGAAACGATTGATACCCATTCGGAGGCGCTGAAGATCAATCTCGATCCGCGCTGGTACGGGACCTTCGCGGAGATCGGCGCCGGGCAGGAGGTGGTGCGCTGGTTTTTCCGCGTCGGCGGCGCGGCGGGGACGATCGCGAAGAGCATGTCTGCTTACGACATGAAAGTGAGCGACGCTATCTACGGACGCGCAGAGCGTTACGTCTCGCGCGGCCGGCTGCAAGCGATGCTCGACCGGGAGTTCGATCTCGACGTGGAGCGGCTCGGGAAGGAGCGTGGCGATAACACTTCGTTCTTCGCCTTTGCCGATACGGTGGTGGCGCGAAGCTACCGCGGCGGCCATGAATTCCACGGCTGGATGGGGATTAAATTCCAGAGCCGCGTGCACGATCAGCCGAGCCAGATCGTGATGCACGTGCGGATGCTCGACGCGGAGGCGTCGCTGCAACAGGAAGCGCTTGGCATCGTGGGAGTGAATCTTTGCTACGGCGCGTTTTTTTTGAGCCACGTGCCGGAGGAATTAATCGAGTCGATGCTCGACAAGTTGACCACCGGCCGCGTCGAAATCGACGTGTTCGAACTCAGCGGGATCGAATTTCGCAACGTGGACAATCGCATCATGGCGCTGAAGCTCGTTCAACTGGGGCTGAGCGGTGCGGCCATGTTTGGCGCGAATCGCGAGGTGTTGCAGCCGTCAGACGTGCTGCATAACAAAGCGGTCCTGGTCGAGCGCGGGAGTTTTCGCCCGCCCACACACGTCAATCTCGACATGCTGGCGTGCGCGCTGGCAAAGTTCAAAGAGGACCCCGCGTGCGCTGGCAAACCGATCCTGCCGCTGATGGAACTCACCATGCGCAACCTGCTGGCGGGGGGCACGGACGTGGACCGCCGCGATTTTCTTGCGCGCGCAGAACTACTCGCGGCCTGTGGCATGACTGTGCTCATTTCGGATTACTTCGAATACTACCGGCTCGCCGCATATCTCGCTTGGCGCACGAAGGAGCGCATCGGCGTCGTTGTGGGGCTGCCGAGCGTTTCCGAGTTATTTGACGAAAAGTATTACGCGCAACTGCCCGGCGGTACCCTGGAGAGTTTTGGGCGGCTGTTTAAGAATGACTTGAAAGTCTATGTCTACCCCCTGCAGCGTCATGAAGGGGACGAGTTACAAACCATCCACACGCTGAAGGTGAATCCCGAGTTGCAGCCGCTCTATGATTACCTGGTAGGCCGCGGCAGCTTCGTGCAGCTCGATAATTTCAACCCGAAATATCTGCCGATCTTTTCGCGTGACGTCCTCAAGCGCATCGCCAGCGGCGACGAAAGCTGGGATGAAATGGTGCCACCGCAAGTGGCGGAGATCATTCGCCAGCGTGGCTTTTTCGGCTACACAAAAAAGGAGTAACGTGATTTTGGTCGCTCGCAACGAGTGCACCCTTGAGTCTGCCGCTGGCGAACTGAAGCGAAAGAGTTCGCCGCGAATGGCGTCGAGATTTACGCGGAAGCGTAATCTTCGTCCGGGGAGCGCACGCGGCTCGCGTGCTGGTTTCGGCACCTCGCCTAAACGAACTTGGTTGATTGCATCGAGAACAAAAGGCTCGGAAGTTTACGCGAAAGCGTACTTTTATTTCATGGCCGAAGTATCAGAGTGGCGGTCGCGGCGAGCCGGCCGATTCCACCATAAGAGCGGTATGCGGACGGCGTTCAAAAACCTCATCTGACGTTGGTTGTGACGGCGCCCCGGGCCTTTAGGGGTTGACCATCTTAGCGGTTCCCCTAGTCTCAAGTTGGATAAAGTGAACCGAAAGGACTTATGAAAAAATACATTACCTGTGCAATGACTGCCTTCCTCGCGACGATCGCTGTTTCGATCGCGGCGCCGGACAAGGACGCGATGATGGCAAAGGAAAAAGCGGCCTGGCAGGCCTTCAAAGACAAGAAGAGCGACGAGTTTAAAAAGCTTCTCAGCGCCGACTTCATGGGCGTTTATAGCGACGGAGTCCAGACGCTGCAAAAAGAGCTGGATACTATGCAAAAGTGGGACATGAAATCGTTCTCCTTTAGCGATTTCAACCTCGTCACGCCCGATGCCGATACGGCAGTCGTGACCTACAAGGTAACGATTGAGGGGACGTCGGAAGGGAAAGACGCTTCAGGCAACTACAACGCCGGCTCGGTCTGGCATATGAAGAATGGCGAATGGCGCGCCGTTTTTCACACCAATGCGAAAGAGGAGAAACCAGCCAGTCAATAGCGAGGCAGTCGAAAAAGGCGCCGAAGTTTACGCTGGTCAATCTCGTCCGCCGGTGGTGATGCTTACTAATTCGCTAATTTCGTCGCCGCCTTGGACCGCCACACCAAGGATGAAGCCGATGCCCTCAGCATAATATTTATGCTCGGCTGAGCCACGGTCGAGCGGACTCCATTCCTTTGTAAGCAGCAACCCGTCAAATTCACCGTAAGGGACGGTGGCGGACTCGCTCAAGCTGAGCACGCGCGCCATGTCTTCCGCCACGTCCGGGGCAAATTCCTGCTGGTAGCGATCGCCAACGCGCGGGTCCGCTTCCATGATGATGCCAGGCAATGCGCCGTCCACACCGGCCTGCCACGTGCCTTCCGTGCTGATGACGTTGCCGTTGGCGTCCAGTTCCTTCGTGTCCTCGCCGAAGTACCAAACGTTGCCGTCGGTGTCCTGGGCAAACCAGTCAATCGTGTCTTCGACCAAAATCCCGTTCTCGAAGGCGCGGTCGCGAACAACTGTGCAGTTGACGCCCAGAATCCGCTTGTTCTGGTGGCTGACGACGAACTCGTCGCTTGTCGGAACGCCGTCCTTCTCGCCTTGATAGAAATACGTCGTCCCGGGTGTGAGTGGGAAAAACCTGTTGTCAACTGTGCGGACGAAGTTGTCCGGATTGAATTCCGGGTCGGCCGCCTTCGCCTCCTGTTTCGGTGCCGCAACGCACGCCAGCACCACTGCGCTCACCAAGCCAACGAGCAGACGCAATCGTTCCTTTTTCATGGCTGATCTCTGAGCTTCCGGCCAATCCAGCTTCTGTCAAACAGCCTGCACTTTTGCGACGTCCATAGCAGAGAAGATGTCACGAGGGTGCGCAGCGAAGCAGTGGATCAGCGAAGCAGCCGCACTCGGAAGGACTCCAAGAAAAAGCCGACGGAGTGTGTTGAGAAAAGGCACCGAGATTTACGCGAAAAGGGTAGCGATGTGGAGTTTATGCTTACCG
>VBQB01000390.1 GCA_005887855.1 Verrucomicrobiota bacterium
TCTGACCAAACCGGCCTTCGAACGCGGACACATCGCCGTCCTCAAAGTTGATCTGAATGAATCCGCCCAGGACGAGCTTAATTTCCGAGCCGCGCGGAACGACAAAAACCGGTGGTTTTTCTTCTTCCACGACCGCCTTTTCAACGTACGACTTGCCATCGTAAGTGACTTTCGTTTTCATTTTGCCCTCAGGGGCAGACGCGGCCTGCTTTTTTAACCTGTTGACTTCCTGTTTGAGCTCGGCGACGGCGCGCTCCAGTTCCTGGATCCGTTTGGATTCAGAAGATGTCTGTGCGCCAAGCCGTGGCGCCGTCATTAAAACAACTGCAGCCAGGCTCCCGCCCGCCGCCGCCCGTAAGACGAACTTCTTGATAAACATTAGGTTTCTCCTTTTTGTCGCGTTTTTCGCTTCTACTAATTTTCTTCGGTCAGTTTCCCTGCGTTTTTATTTTTTCTGTTCTCACCGATATAGGTTCTATTGAATTCAATTTTCGACGGCCCCGAAACGCCGGGTTACCCTTGGTCGGCAGCACGGACTGGAGCTCGATTGATGGCGGAATAAAAGCGGGCGTAACCTTGTCTCTGCGCAGCTTGCGCAACGTGATTTCTACGATGTCTTTAAGCGTGTAGCGATCGAGGAGCTTCGCGATGGCGTTACGCACATCGAGCATAAGCATCCGCAAACCACAGTGCACTTCGTCCGGACAACTGCACCGCGCGTAATCCGTTTGACTCACGCATCGGATCGGTGCCCGCGGTCCCTCTATCAAACGGATGACCGATCCGAACTTGATCCGCCTCGTTGAATCTGCTCCAGAAATTTTACTGGCAGTTTCTCCTTTGTCGCCAATACGCTCGCCTGCAGAATTGGAAAACCCAGCTCTTGCGCGATCCCAAGATCAATTAGCGCTCGGAGTGCATACTCTCCTCGTTTAGAAAGTTTCATATGCTAGTTATGAGCGCGAGACCGTTGGGCTATTAAGAATCGGACCATGTTCATTTTCGCTGTACGTGTGCGTTGGCCATGCCGAACCCCATCCGAGCGACGTTTGCGCGCTCGAGCATAAAATCCATCAGCGTTCTCGCAGCCTTCCGGCGCACGAAGCAGCGCGACTAACATCGCGGCCAACATAGATGTGAGCGCACACAAACTGAGCGCGCTTCCGAGACTCAACACGATCTTGTATTCGATCCATGCCGCGCTCGCACAGAACAAGGCCAAGCACGTCGATCCCATTATCAATTTCATTCTCTTCATGTGACTCCCCTCGGTTGTTTATTTAATGTCTACTGAATTGATATGGTTTGGATATTCTACTAAATTAGTAGGGATGCAAGAACTTTTTTTAAGCCTTCCCACGAGCGATCGAAAACGGGGAGGTGTGGTGATTTTCGGAGAGGACGCGCGTCTCGGGTGCTGCTTCGGCAGGGCCACCGAAACAGTCTTGCCCGGGTTGATTACTGCCTGGAAATTGCCGCCGTCAAGGAAAGTTCGGGTGATCGCGAAGACGCGACCACCCGACCGCGAGGCGCGCGTCGCTACCCAGAAGGCAAGACCGCGAGCGGCAGCTTGATCCTACATTGGACCTAATGGTGCGCGCTGCTCGCCCAGGGCGTAGCCGAGCCGAGGATCGAGCTTGGTCAACGCGGCTGAGGCGTATTCTTGATCTTCGACTGACAGATACTCACGATAACCGCCCACCTTGCCGCGGCGTACTTTGAACGACTCCGGATCACGGACATCGCCCGGTCGCAGGATTTTCGAATCAAAAGCGCCGGCAGCCTCCATTTTTTTCATATTTTCGAACTGCGAGAAATCGAGCGCGGCTTGAAAGATCGACATGTCAGGGGCCGTTTCGCCGAGCGCGGCAAGCAGCGATCGGAAATGTTCCGCAGGCGAGGCGCGCACCGATTCATATCGGATGATAGTGAAATCGTCGCGGCCCGAGAACTCATTCAGCCAGTCGTTCATCGTCTTAACGATGGCGCGAATTCCGAACCCTTTGTCGCGCAGGAGGTCGCTGACAGTTTTTTCCTTGAACTTGGCAGACGCGCCGGGGTCGCGCCTGGTCATCTGCACATAAAGAGAAACGAAACAGTCGCGCGGGTCCCGCACAACCAGAATGATCTTTGCTCGACGGAGCTCCTTTCTCGGGACCAAGTATTTGCCACGGATTCTGTCCCAAAGGCCGCCTTTCGTCCGGTGCTCGAACAAATCATGGGAAAAAATGAGCCGGGGGATGCCCGGTTCGCGATATCGTTCTGGCTCGAGGGTGAACTCGCGGCCGTGACGTTTGCAGAAATAAGCGCAAAGAAATGTCCGGACCCATGTACGTCCACTTTTGGGGACCGAAAGGATGATAGCTTTGCCCCCCGAAAGTTCGGGCGCTCGACTACTGAAATTCCGGCGCATTAACCTCAGGCCTAGGGGCGAAAATCGCGCTCGAGAGATCGATTTCACCGCCCTGGGAGAGGGCTCCTGCTGGATCTCTTTGTAAGAAGCGGCCTTGTCCGGTCGACCTCCAACGACGGATCGAGATGTTACGTCCATTGCCATTCGGATTGCTCTTCACAGAGCCCGCAGCACAGCGAAAAACGAACAAAAACGTTCAAGCTCGTTGCATAAGACCTCAATTTACGGTATTTGTTCAAGCACAATTTGGGGGCGCACTGGCTTCGACTCATCGTTGGAAGCGCGGGCGGCATGTCGAGGATGGTTCGTTGGCCTCGTTAAAAACCGAACCAAAACAAATAAACGCAGATCACGAAGATCTCGCTCTCGCGGCTTAATTGACCGCGACGTTTCCGGAGTGATGCCTGCTAGCGCCGGAAAGGTGGACAGCAGGCTGGCAGATCGGTGGAGCGACCGCGCCGGTTTGTGAATCGAAATTCGCGGATGCTCGGGAGCCGGCAGTGTGCCGGCGCAACGTTCGGCTCCTTAAAACTCGTCACCGGATAAACATGTAGATGTTCGCGTGGATAGCGACGAGGACAGGGGTTCAACTCCTCTCGCCTCCACTTACCTCGGCCGCTTGCCGACAATACTTTCGCGTTGCCGGTGATATGTAAACTATTGGAAATAAGACGACTGCAGGCTGGCAGCCTGAGCTCCCCAGA
>VBQB01000391.1 GCA_005887855.1 Verrucomicrobiota bacterium
ACCGTAGGATCCCTTCGCATTTGAATCAAGAATAGCCTGTTCTGCATCTTGGAAACAACGCGCAGGACAGGCCTTCCTTCGTTTTGGATGCCCCTCTAGCATCGAACGGTAAAGATGAGCCGAATAGCTGGAAGCCATTCCCATGAAGGCGCGTCGCCCCTGGCCGCCGCATTCATTCTGAGTGTTGCGTTAACTTCTTGCCCAGGCGCGAATGCGCAATCAAATGCGCAAGAGCAGGCGCCCACGATCCGCGTGAACGTTGACCGCGTGAACGTGGGCGTGATGGTCACCAACAGGGACGGGAATTTCGTGGATGGCCTGCGCCGCGAAGATTTTCGCGTCTTCGACAATGGCGTGGAACAGCCAATCACAGACTTTCTCTCCGTAACGGAGCCCGCGCAGGTTCTTCTCTTCATCGAGTCGGGTCCTGCAGTTGTCTTTTTAGGGAGAGACCATCTTCGCGCTGCCGACAAACTGTTGAGCAACCTATCAAGTGGAGATCGCATGGCAATTGCCAGCTATTCGAAGGACCCCGAACTGTTGCTCGATTTCACCGCGGATAAAGTGGCCGCACGTTTCGCGCTGGACAACTTGAATTTCATGCTGGGTTTCGGCGAGCTGAACTTGTCTTCAGGCGTCGCGTCGGCCATCGATTGGCTCGGCACGTTGCGTGGGAAAAAGACTATCGTTGTTCTGTCCACAGGTGTGGATACTTCGCCGGCAGAAAAATGGCAGGCCATCCAACAAAAACTGGAAACTTCCGACGTTCGCATCCTGGCCGTCTCGCTTTCTGGCGATTTCCGCAAACCCATCAAGCACAAAGTTCTGTCACGTCAGGAGAAAGAGGACCGCGCCTTTGTCAAGCAAGGGTTCGCGGCAGCCGACCAGTCCCTGCGCGAACTTACGCGCGTTACCGGGGGGCGCGTCTATTTCCCGAAGAATCAAAAGGATTTTGACCGGGCTTACGCGGAAATTGCGCAACTCATCCGCCACGAATACAGTCTCGCGTTCATGCCACCTGTCCGCGATGGCCAGATACATTCGATCACCGTCAAGGTAAAAGGATTTGAGCGAAGAGTGGACCACCGGCAGGCGTATCTTGCGCCTGCTCCCAGAGCGCCTGAAAAATAGCTTTCGCGGGCGCGAAGGCGGCAGAATGCCTCGAGTGTCGAGGACTTACTGGCGAAGCGTGCGTCCGCTCCGCCTATTCGAATTCCTTCAAGGTTTTGGCCATTTCGCGGAGCCGATCATCCACGAGCGCGAAAGCGGTTCCTGCCTCGAACCTGCCCGTGCCATTCTTGCTTCCGGCGGAAACATTCGTCAGAAGCTCGATTCCCTGCTCCACCTTGGCCACGGGCCACACGTGAAACTTTCCAGAAGCAACCGCGTCCAGCACATCCTCTCGCAGCATCAAGTCCTCAACATTGGCTTCCGGAATCATGACGCCCTGTGTGCCGGTGAGGCCTTTGATCCGGCACACGTCGAAATAGCCTTCAATCTTTTCGTTCACGCCGCCGATGGCCTGAATGTCGCCCTGCTGATTGATCGATCCCGTTACAGCAATGTCTTGCCGCAGCGGCAACCTGGATAGCGCCGAAACCAGCGCATAAATCTCCGTGGAGCTGGCGCTGTCTCCATCCACTCCCGAATACGACTGCTCGAAACAGATGCTGGCGGCCAGCGACAGCGGCTTGTCCTGGGCGAACTTACTCCGCAAATACCCGGCGATGATTTGCACGCCCTTGTCATGAAAACGCCCGCTCAAGTTGGCCTCACGCTCGACGTTGATCAGCCCGGCTTTTCCCAGGGCAGCGGTGGCCGTGATGCGCACCGGTTTACCGAACGAATAGCCTCCAATCTCAAGCACGCTCAACCCGTTCACCTGGCCGACGCGCGTGCCGGACACATCCACGAGCAGCGTTCCTTCCTCGATCATTTCGCGGATACGCGTTTCGATTAGGTTGTGACGCTCGATTTTCGAAGACAAAGCCCCGCGCACATGGTCCGCACGCACTACGGATTCTGAAGCAGCGGCGGCATTGTAATGCGCCTCGCGCGCCAAATCGGCAATGTCCACAAAGCGCGCGGTCACTTTGTTTCTTCGACCGGCCTGGCGTACGCCGTATTCGAGCATCGCGGCAAATGCGCCACGGTCGAATGGAAACAAATTTTCTTTTTCCGACAGTGCGCGCAACCGTCCGGCGTACTCGGCGATAACACCATCGCTCATGGCCATCTCTTCGTCGAACTCCACGCGCACTTTGAAAATCTTGCGAAAGTCCTCTTCATATTCGTAGAGCAGTTCGTACAGTTGACGGTCGCCGATGAGGATCACTTTGACGTTGATTTCGATGGCTTCGGGTTTGAGCGCGCTCCCGCCGAAGGGATAAAACATTTCGAGCGGCTGAATCTCCAGCCGGTTGTGATTCAGCGTGCGCTTCAGCGCGCGCCACACCCCAGTTTCCGAGAGCGCCTCCATCGAATACATGATCAGGAAGCCGCCATCCGCGCGGAGCAGCGAACCGCCACGGAGGTCCATAAAATCGCTGCTCCAGCCGCCGCGCGTGTCGTAGGCCCGCTGAATCGTCCCAAAAAGATTCGCATAGGTCGGCGTGGTCTCGAAAATCACCGGGGAAGTTTCCTCGTGATTGTGAGCAAGAATGACATTGACACCGTAAACGCGGAAGGGATCGCGTTCCGGACCGCCCTGAGCCTTGGGCGAACCATCGCCTCTTCGAGGTACTCCGTGACGCTGGTGCCGGGATATTTTTCCTTGAGCTCTTCGATGACCCCATCCACAAGCACGGAAGCGGCTTCCTGTTCGAGGTAGCTCAGTTCGCTTGCCAGTTCCCGCGAGAGCGTGAGCGTCTTGCGGTAGACCACCGTGAATTCCTGCCGGAATTGCTCGTACTTTCTTTCAATTTCTTCCGCAACGGTCCCTTCGAGCTTTCCTTCGTGCACCATCTTCGATATGTCCTCGATGGGAACCATCTGGCCTTCGAGCACCGGGAAGATTTCCGGCAGCGCCACCGCCCCGACCTGCATGTGGCCCAGCGCAAACTGATCACGCGCGATGCGCCGCGTGAAATCGTCCATCAGTTCTTTTTCGCGGACAGTAAAGCGCTCGACGATTCTTCCCTTCTGCCGCTGGAATGGTTCGCCCTCAAACACTTGAGGAATTCGCCGCCGCAGGAAATCGATTCCCGCCTGCATGTCTTTCTTGAAGGAATCGGCCTGCCCGCGCGGAAGCGCCAGCAGCCTTGGCCGGTCTGGGAATTTGAAATTGTTGACGTAGCAGCGGTCCAGGGATTCCTTGGTCGGAGGATGGAGTTCTTCGATCATGCGGGCAATCGTTCCGCCGCGGCTGGTGCCGGCCAATCCGCAAACGAATACGTTGTAGCCGGGGGCGGAGAGCTCCACGCCCATTTTCAGAGCGCGCAAAGCGCGTTCCTGCCCGATAAATCCTTCGCGCGGATCGGCCTGTGCCGTTGTTTCGAACGGGATCCGCGAAAGCTCACACCTCCAGCGCAGCTTTGCAGGGACAAGCTCCGCAGGCTTTGGCGCAGGCTTCGTGGTCATGAAATCCTTCCGAGCGCGTTACTCTAGCACACTCAGGCTGGGCCTTACCGCCGGGCAGGATGGTTGTTACGCAGGGGTTATTGGCAGGCTCTCCGCGCCTTCCTGATAAACGCTGAGAACTCCCGCGGTTATGGCCACTAGGATCGGACCGAGCACTAAGCCGAGCATTCCAAACAGATTTACGCCGCCGACGACGCTGATAAAGATCACCAAGCCGCTCAATTCCGATCCTAGTGGCCATAA
>VBQB01000392.1 GCA_005887855.1 Verrucomicrobiota bacterium
TCCGCAGGCGGTTAGCCAATTGCAAGGGCTGCTCTCGAAGAACCCCAACAATACGCCGTCGCTCATGACGCTGGCGCTCGTATACGAGCGGATGAAGGATTTCCCAAAGGCGCTTGATGCTTATGAGAAGCTTCTTGCGACCCAGCCCAACTTCGTTCCGGCGTTAAATAACCTGGCTTATCTCTACACCGAGCGGTTGAATAATCTCGACAAGGCTTACGACTTGGCGCGTAAGGCCCGTGAGCTGCTAGGGCAGGACGCTGCGGTCGGCGACACCTTTGGCTGGGTCCTTTACAAACGCGGCGACTATCAGCAAGCCCTGACGATTCTGCAGGAGAGCGCTGGAAAAGCTACCGACAATCCGGAGGTTCAGTTTCACTTGGGCATGACCGCCTACATGATGGGCCAGACAGATTTGGCCAGGCTCGCCTTCCGAAAAGCCGCGAGCGCAGCCAAAGATTTCCCGGGCAAGGATGAGAGCAAACGTCGTCTCGCCTTGCTCGAGAGCGGCACGGGCGCCTCGCCGGCATTGTCGATTTCACAACTCGAGGCCATGACCAAAGAGCAGCCTAACGATGTCGTCTCCCAGATGCGTCTGGGGGACGCTTACGAGAAACAAGGCGCATCGGACAAGGCGGCCGCGGCTTATGAGCAAGTGCTAAAACTGAATCCCAAGCTGGCTGTGGCCATAACCAAACTCGCGCAGCTCAATGCTGGACCGCTCCAGAACAAGGAGAAAGCTCTCGGTTACGCAAAGAAAGCGCGAGAACTCGCGCCAGCCGATCCCCAGGTCGCCGGCATTCTTGGAAAGGTTGCCTACCAAAGTGGCAATTTCACCTGGTCCTACAGCCTTCTGCAGGACGCCGCCCGCCAGCGCGAAAACGACCCCACCATCCTGCACGATCTGGCGTGGGCGGCTTACAGCCTGGGAAAAGTCAATGAGGCTCTAGACGCGATGCAAAAAGTCCTGACGAACAATCCTGACTCCTCCCAGGCTGCCGACGCCAAAAAATTTCTGGCGTTGACCGCTCTGGATGAAAATCCGAAGGAACTCGTGGCCGCCGAGATCGATGTGCAAAAGGAATTAAAATCGAACTCCGAATATGTGCCGGCACTTATGGCTGAGGCTGCGCTTGATGCGCACCGCGGTCAAATAAAACCGGCAACCGAAATGTACAACGACATCTTGCGCCGATTGCCCGATTTCGCGCCCGCGCAGAAACGCCTCGCCACGTTGTATGCTCAAGACCCATCCACGGTCGCTCCCGCCTATGATTTCGCTCTAAAGGCGCGCAAGACATTACCCGACGACCCCGAGCTGTCCGAGCTTCTTGGACGATTGAGTTACGAAAAAAAGGAATACCCCCGCGCCATCCAGTTATTACAGGAAAGCGCTCGGAAACGGCCGCTCGACGCTAATGCTCTTTTTTATCTGGGAATGTCTGAGCTGCAAGCCAGCCAAAAGGTCGAGGCGCGCGGAGTCCTTAATCGAGCTTTGGTCGCTGGCCTTCAGGAACCTCTCGCGACTGAAGCAAAACGCGCCCTAGCAGATCTCCAACGGGAGTAAACCGCGCCTGGCACGCTCCTGGGCGTAAAACACGATGACGCCCTTCCGAATGCTGTGTGGTGTCAGATTACCCCGCTGCCAGAACGCCGGTTTAATTGACCATCAAGGCTGAGCAGCACTCTGCTTTGGGATTGCACTCATAGGGATAGAAATCTTGCGCAGGAAATTCCAAGGTGCTTAAAAGATCACATGGCCTTTGCAAAAAGCCGGAATAATTCGCCGGGCAGAGGATCCGCCGGCCCGGATCGTGTGCGGCTTGGAGCCTTTAAATTGTCTGGAATCCCTACATTTTTCCCATTGTGCGTTGTAATCTCCTTCACTCGTGGTTGTTATGTATGCCATATGCTCGCGTCGCTGGGAACCTACGTCGGCCAGCCTTACAATTTTTCGTATCGGTGCCCTTTGGCGGGTGCGAGATTTCGA
Source organism: Verrucomicrobiota bacterium (assembly GCA_005887855.1). The sequence goes on from VBQB01000392.1 coordinate 1,991, forward strand.
AATTATTTTTACCAACGCAAATTGCCTACAATGAGAAGATTATGGATCAAGACCCGAATCGAACAGCAGGAAGTCTAACGCTTTGGCAAGGGTCTTGCTTCCTCATCTACAAGAAAGTAACCAACCGCAACAAATTGGAGAAATAAATAATATGAACAAAATAAAATACATCGCAGCAGTTTTGATTGCCATCGCCGGTTTTGGCCTTCAACAAGCAGACGCTTTCACCTCTGACCTTAATGTCGGGAATACCGCCATCTCCGGGTTTACCGGGCCTTATGGCACCGTGACCATCACTTTGGTGAATAGCACCACCGCCACCGTCACGTTCACCTCAAATACAGTGAATGGGAACATTTACCTATTTGGAGACGGGGGAAGCGTTGCTCTCAATGTGAACGCTACTACGTTTTCAGTGAGCAATATTACCGGGTCAAACGCCGGGACAGGATTCACCCCGGGACCCTGGACTCAGGTTGCGGCTGGGAATGAAGACGGATTTGGAGATTTCAATCTAAGAATCAGTAGCTTCGACGGCTTTACACACTCGTCGGACACTATTAGTTTCACCCTGACTAACATTTCCGGCACTTGGGCTAGTGACGCTGACGTCCTCGCGTTTAACGCTGACGGCTTTGATGCGGCGGCTCACATCTTTGTTACAACCTCCCCTGCCAACGCTTCAAACAGCGCACTCGCTACCGGTTTCGCTGGCGAAGGGCCGGGTACCAATGTCCCCGATGGTGGAACGACCGTGATGTTGCTCGGCGTGGCCCTCGGTGCGCTTGGTATGGCGCGGCGCTTCATAATGAGTTAAGCCCGATCGTCCGCGGTCTTCTGACAACTCGCGTTCAGCATAGGATCTTCCTTGTTTGTCGCGCACGACCAGATCAGGATTCACCTTTTCCATACAAGCCCAGATAATTAGGCGTATCCCTATTATCGCATCTGCTGCTAACGCGTTCGGCTTCAGAACCACAAGGAATGAACACCCGACCCGGTAAAGCAAAAAAAATCCCGTCGCCGCATTCCTCTGCACCGCGTGCAACCATTCTTGGCGTTTCTATTTTTCTGATGGCGATTACGTGGCTGGTCTTCGGGGAGACGCTGCGCCACCTGTCCATCAACTTCGATGATCAAGAATATGTCTTCGAAAATCCCAAAATAAACACAGGTTTAACTTCAACCGGCGTTCTCTGGGCTTTCACACATTCCCATGCCGAGAATTGGCACCCGCTTACTTCGATCTCGCACATGCTAGATTGCCAGCTGTTTGGAGTGCAGCCTGGGTGGCACCACTTCACTAATGTTCTACTGCACACGATCGCTGTGATCCTGCTTTTTCTTGTCTTTCGAGAAATGACAGGCGCGCTCTGGCGCAGCGCGTTTGTTGCGGCGGTGTTTGCGATTCATCCATTGAGGGTGGAATCGGTTGCGTGGATTGCGGAACGGAAAGATGTCCTCAGCGGCGTGTTTTTTATGCTCACGCTGGGCGCTTATGTTCGTTACGCCCGGGAGCCGTCAAACATCCGCTACCTAATTGTTGCTGGGCTCTTCGGGCTTGGCCTGATGACCAAGTCGATGCTCGTGACGCTTCCTTTCGTCCTCCTCGTCTTAGACTACTGGCCACTCGGCCGCTTCGCGCACGTCTCCCCAGCGAAACCAAAACCTAAAAATGGATTTGCTCGTTGGTGGGGCCATAGGTCGATCCCCACACGCCTGATTCTGGAAAAGATTCCTCTGATCGCGCTCTCTGCCGCGTCTTCCATAATCACACTTTTCGCCCAAAAACGTGCGGCTATTTCTGTCGAGTCTTTACCGCTCGTGTGGCGAACGAACAATGCGTTTGTTAGCTACGTCGCCTACATGTGGCAGATGGTTTGTCCGATCCGCCTGGCTCTCGTTTATCCCCACCCCGAATATCGCCTGTCGCTTTGGGGCGTCGCTCTCGCCATCGCATTCTTAACCGGGGTCACCGCAGTTGTGGTCGCTTTCAGGAGGAAACATCCGTACTTGATCACGGGGTGGCTTTGGTACGTCGGAATGCTTGTGCCCGTAATCGGCATCGTACAAGTTGGAGCTCAAGCGCGAGCAGATCGCTACACTTACCTTCCGCAGATCGGTCTTTATCTGATCGCGACTTGGACTATCGCGGATTTGTCTGTTGCGTGGCGTTACCGCCGCCAAATCCTTGGCGTTGCTGCCGCAATAGTAATTGCCGGTTTGGCATGGTTGGCGTGGATTCAGAACACGTATTGGCGTGATAGTGAGGCCCTCTGGACTCGCACACTTGCCGTTACATCCCATAACGATGTCGCACATGCGAGTCTCGCCGACCTTCTTCTGAGACGTGATCGCATCGACGAAGCAATTTCTCATTCTGAAGAAGCATTAAGGATTCATTCCCGCAACGGGAGTGCCCACAACACGCTAGCGCTTGGCCTGTTCCGGAAAGGCCGCGTGGATGAGGCAGTCGCTCATTGGAAAGAAAGTCTGGAAATCAGGCCAG
>VBQB01000351.1 GCA_005887855.1 Verrucomicrobiota bacterium
GCATGTGCCGTTAACCTCGTAGGAGAATGCCTTCAGCGTGCCTCGCGGTGGTGGCGTCTCTTTGCGATCGTCACACAGTAACTGTTGAAGTTGCCCCGGATTTCCCCCTTCGTTTTCCCAACGTCGCTCTGCGGCAAAATCGCTTTCTTCGTTTTGTGAGCTTGCGAAAATCAGGGGATCCATGATGGCAATCAATGAAGGCGGCTCAGCGCCCGTTGTCCTGGTGAAGTCGTGGCACGATGAATAAGTCGCCATAGGTCAGCTGCCGCCGAACATCCGGCCCCCGCTTGCGGGCCGCAGCGCGAAACTTCTTGAAAAGCGCCGCACGACTTTTTGAAGTTTTATGTTGCGCGTAGTAGAGCGCGCAGTTCTGAGTCAATGTTGGTTCCATGTTAATTCTCCGTTTATTTGCGCTGGCGGCGGACTGACGCGGGCGCTGATGTCTGAGCAATTCGTATCGAGGCGCGTGATATAAGCATCCAGGAACGCCACGAAACCTATCCCTGAGACGGCAGTGTTGCCCGACAAGTTCACGAGCAATCTTTCGAGCTCATCTTTATGTGCAGCGATAGCATTCATGATGCAGTTTGGTGTGCAGAGAGAAGGGGCCGCACACCCGCGCGATCGATTGACGCTGCGATTGTTAAGGAGCCAAAATACGGCCGCGACTGCCGATTAGCTAATGGTATTTATCGACCACGCATTCATATCGTGCGTGCGTTCCCAGACGACTAATTGAAGAATGAGTTTTTGCGTGGGTTTGCGCGCTTTTGGAAAACGTCATTCTGCGAGGACGAAAACCATTAAATCGATGCGTTTTTTTGCGTCCAGTGGCGCCGTTTTGCATCGAAAATTGCGCCGAGCGTAGAAAACTGCCGTGAAACTCGGGGCCCTTAGTCCGTGCGACCACTCGAAAGCACGACCTTTGATTGCAAATAACTTGACGGAGCAAATAATCGCTCGCGCTTCTCCGAGCACGCCTTATTGAGCCAGCGGATCGGTCTGGCGGTCTATCCCGTGAAATACTTCGCGGCGAGGGATTGCACGCCAGGGCCTAACACACTCGCCGCGGCCTTGCTACCCAACAGTTTTCGCAACAAAGATTTCGCTTCATTTTTCTGCTGCTCCGGCACATCGGCTTGATTGATCGCGGCGATCACTTTCTCCAATGCGTCGCTAACTATCTGCTGTTGCGGCGTAATCGTTGCGATCGGCGCTTGTTGCTGCCGAGGAACTTTGGTTCGTCGGCTCTCGTCGATGGAAATCCGGGATCGGGAGCGCGACGCCACCTTCGAGCACTTTGATTCCGAGGTCGTTTATCTTAGCAAAGCCCGACAGCAGCCCCATCTCGCTCTTATCCTGAACAGGAGTCCAGTCGATGACGCGATACTCCGAAAGCTGGGCCACAGCGCGCAGCCAGTCACGGCGACTTATACCTCCTGGTGGCGGGACCGCCTGCTCTACGTGCCCGAACGGAATGGAACCTTCGTCTTGACGTTCATAGAGAACCTGCAGCAGGCATCCTCTGACGACAGAATCCTTCATAACTTTGCCAATATGTTCCGCATCCCGCGCATCAACAACTCGTCACCGCCTGCTCGTGCGGTAGAGCTATTACGCAGCTGCCGGGTCGAATCAGTTTAGTCCCTGTTCGAGGACGCGATGAATATCAGCGACAGACTCGTCGGATCCCGTTCGCGTGAATGTGTCGAGCAGTTCTATCAGACGCGCCTCGTAAGAATCACACATGGGGCATTCGCCATTTGACTCAACCCATTCGGGATGTTGGATGCGAAGGTCGTCGTGAATCTGTTTCCGAAGCTCGGTGTAGGTGAGGATTTGGTGAGACATGGCAATTGGTTCCGGTAAAAGATTCCAATATTTTACTGAGCAAATTTCTGGAGCTGGTGTGGGCCGGACAAGAGCCACCCGGCGTTTTTGGCATAGACCAGTTTCACCTCGGCCAAACCCTGCGAACAAAATTGCGCTACCACTGCTTGAAATCGCCCGCCTGCTCGTGCATTTCAATCACATTGCCAGCCTGATCGTAAACGCGAATCGCAGCATCATGTGACCGACTGTAAAAACTTCGCGTAGTCGATTGCATTGCTGACTGCATTGGGCTCACCGTACCACAGCCGACCGAATGGCAGCGCATCGGAAATCAGATTGACGCCGCGATGATCTTTGCGGGGATGGACTTCGTAAGAATGCATGGGATAAAATCGTTATTTTCCTCCAGTTACGGTATACCCCTCGGCTCTCAAATCTTCAGCCAATTCCATCTCCATTTGAACCGCGGCCTCAAACGGCATGGGGTTTAGATGTTCGTAAAGCTCTGGCATTAATCGAACTCCGTAATTTTCAAATCGGTGATCGACTGGTAATCCAGTCATTCCAATATACACGCCCGGCTTCAATGGGTCACGCTTTGGATTGACCCGTAAAATTGATGGGTGCTTGGCAACAGCGCTCTCAAGCAGGACCACATAGACGCTGTGATGAAATTTCAGGTGCTTGGTTTGCAGCAGTTTCGATCCGTGCACATCAATTTTCAATTGCGTACAGTTATTCTAGTGTGGTCTGTACCGATTTTCACCTGCGCGAATCGGGAGACCGTCTGCGTGCTTTCAGCACCGCTCTCGCGACTTTGCTCCTCGCTGCCGAAAGTTTCATTTGGGCGCAGACTGAATAGTCGCCAGACCTCGCCGAAGTACGGGCTTCAGCCCTGAGGTCGCTTTTCTAACCCTCAAAAGTATTTTTGAAACTGGTTCTGACTATTTCTGCGCTAGCTCCTTCGCCTTGGCTTCCGCCGGGCAATCACCCGCTCGCTGAGTTGAGCGATGAGCAGTTCTTTGGATTTGTACTGGTGGGGCTCCAAGACCCAGTGGTGTCTCCTCATGAGATCCGGGAACATTGCGTATTCTCGCTGCCCTTCCAAGATAATCGTTTGGAGCGGGACGACCGTCGCCAATTCATGCGGTACACTACTCGGGTGGGTCAGATCGGCGATGATGAACCGGGCCATGTTCGCCAGTGTGGAGATCGTGCCCGTGAGATCCTTGCTGGCGGGCTTCTCGAAATCAAACAAGACCGGCAGATAATCGCGCTTGCGGAGTTCATCCCGAATCGCGTCCAAAACGACTTTTCGGTCCGGCGTGAAACGACCCAGAATTAACACCACTTTGGAAGTGATCGTGTCGATGACGCTGCGGATTCTCTCGTTGTTCAAAAGCAGGTAAATGAATTGGGCCACTTCGAGATTATCGACCTGGATCGGCGACTCATACTCAGGCGTGATCACCAAGTTCGATTGGATTGCTCGTTCCAGTCTTACGTTCCACGCGGAAATTCCATAGACTGAACAACCCGTAAGATTTGCTGTTTCGAGATTGGTTTCGACCAGACCTGTGCGGCTGAGGTCTGCCCCACTGAGGTTTGCACCGACAAGGTTCGCCTCGCCAAGATCCGCTCCACTGAGATCTGCCTCGCAGAGATCCGCCCCGATGAGGTGTGCGTTGAGGAGGAGCGCTCTGTTGAGGCCCGCCCGGGTAAGCTTCGCCTGGCGTAGGTTAGCCCTAATCAGAATCGCTTCGGTGAGGTCTGCACCACGGAGATCCGCCTCGGTCAGCTTCGCACCGACAAGGCGCGCCTTGGACAGATACGCAGGGCTAAGGGACGCCCTGTCGAGGTCTGCGGTGGTGAGGTCTGCCCCGATGAGAATCGCTTCGCGGAAGTCTGCCCCCTGCAGTTCCGCGCCACTTAGCCTCTGGGCGGACCTCAGGATTTTGCTTTCTCCACTGGTTCCACGCCTCGACTCCTTCCTTAAGCTTCGCGAGATGTTCGGGATTCGCCAAGGTGCTCGCCCTTTCAGTTCAGACCAACTCTTTGTACTTACCCTTCACGAGGATGCGGTTTTCCAGTTTCAGCAGAATGCGGGCGCAGCTCGTGAGCGTCAGGATTTTTCACGGTCGTTTTATACGGTCACATGGATTTTCGATGCAAAACAGCGCAACTGGACGCAAAAGAAATGCATTCGGTCACATGGATTTTCGATGCAAAACAGCGCAACTGGACGCAAAAGAAATGCATTCGGTCTCACCGTTTTTGTCCTCGTGAAACAACGTTTTGCAAAAGCGTGCAAACCCTCGCAAAAACTCTCTCTTCAATTACAAATCAGCTGCTCTACCAGCTGAGCTATGCCGGCTAAAAAAGTCGGAGAAAAGTAACAAGAGTTACAACGTTAAAACGGAAGAGCCAGAAAGCCATTGTAACTTCTCAGCTTTTCCAGTCTTCGTCCCTTTTTGGAAAAACTTG
>VBQB01000128.1 GCA_005887855.1 Verrucomicrobiota bacterium
CACGGATTTGGCCAACTTGGTTAACTTTTTGTCTGTATCTGATTCTTCGGTCAAGGTAGTCTGAAGTAACTGCGCACCGGGTTCATCCCCCAGCAACTCGGCGTATGTCCGAGCGCAGCCGTAACCGGCCATCTCGTAGTGCTCAACGCGCTGCGCGGCAGCAATTAGCCCGGCATCGCGCACTTCGTCTTCAGCATCTTCTTTGATCATTTCGTCTCCCTCTTTAATCACACCCTCCATGCCCTCACATTTCGGGCCGCGGGTTGACTCATTGTGGCTCGTCAAAATCTTTTCGAGACGCGCCGCGTGTTCCTTCGTCTGCTCGAAATGTTCTTCGAATCCCGCCGCAAGCTGTTTGTTAGTAGCGGCTTTAACCATTTTCGGCAGCGCTTTTATAATCTGCTTCTCCGCGCTGTAGAGGTCTTTGAGTTCGTGAACGTATAGGTCTTTGAGTGTTTCTAGTTTCATATGTGTGGATTTAATATCGTTGGTTTTGCTCGCACCTCAGTTTTCGATGAAGCGGGCTCGCTCCCAAACTCTTTAGGTGCAACCGCGCAGCAGAAAGATCAGGAGCAAAATCGGAATCGGAATTGCGAGAAGCCAAAGTAAAATGTACCCAGTCGCACCCGGTTGTTTGAGTCTATTCGTTAAACGCATCTCAGATGATCCTTTCTTAATGTTATTGATCCGAAACTCTTCGTGCGCGCAGGAACCTGCTTTGATTGATGAACACACACAATCGGGACGGCGGATGATTGTCTAATCAGACAAAATCCTATGATATGCGACGATTGTCTCGAAGCCTGGATCACCGCGGCGTTGATCTGATTGAGAGCCGCGCTGTCGTTTGGCCGGTGGTGGTATTAGGATTGCGAACGCCGCAGTTGGCTACGCCAGGTTTTTCAGTCGCTCACACGATACCGTGACCTGCGTTTTCCGGAATGCGGTCGGGAGTAACCGCTTACATCTTGCTTTGGCTTCCGGGAGTTCCTGTTCCAGTGCCGCTCAACGGTCATGTCACTTACGAAGCAACACAGCCTTTCGCCCCCGCCACGGCTCAATTACTCTCCTGCGCGGGCTCTGAACAAACTGCGTCCTGCAGGTGGAACAGCTGCAACCAGTTTACAAATTTTCTACGATTTAAATGATATGGATTCAAGCTCGAGTAATAAAATTAAAGGCAGCCTTCACGAGGCTAAAGGCAAGATCAAGCAAGATACTGGTAAGGTTACCGGGAATCGCGATTTAGAAGAGCGCGGAGCTGCCGAGAAAACTGGCGGCAAAGTGGAAAAGAAAGTCGGAGACATTAAGAAAGTCTTTGGCAAATAGATAGACAGGTTAACTAGCGACGCAGCGCGAAAGCGTTGCCGTTCTTTCTAGCGATACTACTGCGCACGCGCACTCAGCCAGCGGAACGACACGACTCTGTCTGCCAGTGGTCCAGGCTCGTCGACGGAACGAGTGCTAATTAACGGCAAGGAGCATGTATGTTTAAATTCGTGATTTTCGACCTGGACGGAACGCTTGTGGACTCCGTCAATCAGAACGCGCAAACGTGGCAGGAGACGTTTTGGAAGCTTGGTAAAGCGTATGCCGGAAAAAAATATTGATCTGCACGGCAGTGCACCGGACAAACATAAGTCCGCGCTTCTTTTGATTGATGTCATCAACGACCTCGATTTCCCCAAAGCGGATCAGTTACTGAAATATGCACGGCCGATGGCGCGCAATCTCTTGCGCTTGAAACGGCGTGCGCAAAAAGCGGGAGTGCCGGTAATTTATGTAAATGACAATTTCGGGCGGTGGAAATCCGATTTCCGGCGTACTGTGGAGCACTGTGCGCGGCATGGGCGCGCCCGGGACGTCGTGAAATTATTGCGGCCCGAAGAAAGCGATTACTTCGTGCTCAAGCCGAAGCACTCTGGATTCTTTTCTACCACCCTCGAGACGCTTCTTCGCTATCTGGAAACGCAAACGTTAATCCTCACCGGCATTGCTGGGAATTTTTGCGTTCTTTTCACAGCCAACGATGCCTACATGCGCGACTTCAATTTGTTTGTGCCCTCGGATTGCACGGTCTCGAACACAAAGAAAGAAAACGATTCTGCACTCGCGCTCATGAGAAAATTTCTGAAAGCTGACACGCGTTTGTCCTCTGGAATCGTGTTGCGCGCTCGTGAAAAAAGCCGCACGACTCAAAACGTCGCCGTTTGAGAAACTTTTGTCGAAAATTGCGCGCAAACGCAGGCCGACGATAAACCGGTCTGCCTCATCCCTGCTTGAGAGGTGCGATTGCTATACGAATCTTCAAATTGGAGAAAGGAGCAAAAAAATACCTACAAGAACTAAGAGCATCCCCCTACCTGCTTCTTGCTCGCGGTTGCCCGGCAACACCCGTCCGTCTGTTTTTAACTAGCTCCACTATCGCTGGGCGGATCAGGCTTGCTCCAATTTTCAGCGCGCCGAGAGCAAAGCCGGTTTCGACAAGCTTCTTGTTTGCTTTTCGACCGCTCTTTAAATCGACATACATTTTTTTCTTTCGCGTGGGCAGTAGGACAATCAACGCGCCGACCGCGGTTGCGGCTGCGAGCCAGGAAACTGTTTGTTCTCGAAATGATCTCTGTAGTTTCGCAGGAAGATCCAGTTCATAGTGCAGGCCGCGCAGGTCGCACCCCACACGCTCGCGTGAACGGGCTATCTCCGTTCTTAGCTCGTCGGTTGATTTGTTGCGTCCAGATTTTTCAGCCATTCACGATCCTCCTTCAATTCAGTTAATGTCGCGCGAAAGAGCGGCTTAGTCATTCGGCTGCGTGCAACCAAGAGTAGAATGAGCGCAATCATAAAATGCCCTCCAGCAGCGGCCAATGCTGTCCATACCCACGAGATTCCAACCAGATGGGCCGAGCCGACAACGGCGCTGACGATAAGAAAAACATAGCCTAATACGCAAAGGACCAGGGCTAGAATCAAACATGCCGCCAGCACGAGCAACTGCACGAGCGCTGCTTTCGACTCCTGAGCGAAAAGAGCAAAGCGGCCTTCGAAAAACTCTGTCAGCGCACTCGCGAGCCCCAACAGATTTTCAAGCAAACCGGCATGCCCCGCGGGATTACGGGAGCGAGTCGTCTCGCTGATCATCCGGCGGCAGCGCGATCAACGCCGGAAGATTAGGCCCAGGACAAACCCGATTCCAAGCGCTGTGAATACTGCCTTGGTCGGATTTTCGCGCACATATTGATCAGCATCTTCCCGGAACGTCCAGACGTGATCTCGGGCATCGTCCCAGGTTTGCTCAGCCTTACCGCGATACTCTCCACCGATTTCACCTCCCGCCGATTTCAAATCCTCGGCCGCTTGTTGCGCGTGAGTTCTACTACTTTGTAATTCATGAGTGTCTGTCATGCCAGAACCAGTTTGTTGTGCTTTATTCTCTTCAGCCATTGGTAATCTCCCGTTGATTTTCCTTCTTTCCTTCAACTCGGCTTGGAATGAAAAAACACAATCGGGCCGGCGGATGATTGTCTAATCAGACAAAATCCTATGGTACGCGACGATTGTCTCGAAGCGCGGATCGCCGCTAGCTGATTTGATTGAGGCGCGCTGCCGTAAGACCGTCAGTTTTTGCTTGATCGAATCACGAAACTCTGTCGCAATAAGGGGGCTTAAATCAACTCAATTGCAAGGCATACCTATGCTCTGGACTATAATAATCATCCTAGTCGTGCTCTGGCTTCTCGGCTTCATCGGCCACTTTGGCGGCGCTCTCATCCATCTCCTGCTCGTGATTGCCGTTGTCATCCTGATCATTAACCTGATCCAAGGCAGACGGGGTCTCTGAACGAACGCACCTCCTCCCATGCTTCAGGGGCGGTTAGCTCGCTGCTAGAGCTTTTTGTTTTCTAAATGGCCAGCGCAAAATCGGTGTTTCAAGTAGCCGCGGACTTGATATAAATGGCGAATGGGCCTCAGGAAAAAGGCGATGATCGCGCTCCAAGCATGAAGAATTTTTCATGGCCTTCGCGCATTACGATTGGAGTGACAATTGTCCTAGTTGGCACGCAAGACGAAGGTTGAAGACGAGGGATTGAGCTGCTAATCGCTTTTTCTTAATCGAGCGCCTAATGCCGTTTTCTGCGACCGCCATGGCCTTTCCGAGCAGCCCGCGACGATGTCGACCTTCGCCCAGTTCTCGCCGCTTTGCGTGATTTTGCTGTCGTCGATCGACGTGATACTCTCTTTTTCGCCTTGCCGCGAGAGGGCGTCCCGGCTTTGCGCGATTTGGCAACCGATTTTCTGGCCGGGCGTCGCCTGCGGGGTGCTTGCGAGATCGCTTTGGAGCTTTTCACCACGCCCCGGATGGTCCGCCTTGCTGCCGGAGCAATCGGGCGTCGCTTCTCGGCGGCTTTTCCGGCAACGGCGCCCACAACTCCGCCAATAGCCGCGCCGATTGGTCCTGCTATGCTACCAATCGCGGCTCCGGCGACAGCGCCAGCAGTCTGTTTCGGAATAGGCGGGATTTCGATGTCTTCGGACAACTGCGAACGTTCTTTTTTTTGCGCGTCTGGATTGTTAGGCATAGATGGTGGAGCTCCTTAATATTTGACTCAGCACTTTGCGGCGAGACCTTTTATTTCTCTCAAATCGGCTTGAGAATGAAAACACACAATCGGGACGGCGGATGATTGTCCAATCAGACAAAATCCTATGGTACACGCGACGATGGTCTCGAAGCGCGAATCGCGGCCGCGTTGATCTGATTGAGACACGCTATCGTTGGTCGGCTGTGCTATTAGGATTGCGAACGCCGCAGCTGGCTATGCCAAGTTTTTCAACCCGAAAACCGGGCCGCCCGCGCGTGCAACCTGGCAACACGCCTTTAATCTGCGGACGACCCGGCTAGCTGGATAAGCCTTTCAATTCTTTGGCGCAATCCAGATGCGGTGAACTTCAACGGTTGGCCGCACCCAATCCATCGGAATCGCATTACAACGTTCCGTCGAACAAACGATGCGCAGCGGCCCGTTTCCACGTGTGCCCCAAATCACTTGGATTTCCCGCCCAGTGATGATTTTGCCGCAAACAAGGCAATAACGTTTCTCATCCAGGGAGTGCCACTGCCGGAATTGATCGAGTCGTTGCAGCGTCTCCAGTTTTTCTTCATCGGATAATTTGTTCGGAGAAACAAGCGCCATGGCCAAATCATGCCGTTCTACCAATTGTCGCACAATCAGGCAGCCGGATGATTGGCGTATCGGTCAAAATCCTAGCTAACTTCTTTGCCCAAAAAATCCCCTACGCGTTTTGGAAAATGAGAGCGAATCGTTGATTCAAATTGTGTATTCTGTTGATTCTATTCAACTCGTGTTCGGGAACGATTCTACATCCGAAGGCCCGATACTTGACGATTCTTTTTTATCACACTATGAAAACATCACTCTTATTCGGAGCAGCGTTTGCCATCCTGGGTTTAACCGCAGCTCCAGTCATCGCTCAAACCGAGACCAGTACAACTACGAGCACCAGCGGTCACGTGCAGACGAGCAAGCTTATTGGCACGAAAGTAAAAACCGCGCAAGGCGAAGAAATCGGCGTAATCAAGGACATCGTGCTCGACCGCAGCAATGGGTGTATGGCCTATACCGTCCTCTCGACTGGCGCCGCCGGCACGCGGACGACCAGCCAGGCAAAAACCGTTGCCGTTCCGTGGGCAGTCTATTCCCCAACATCCGATCTGAGCGTTCTTACGGTTAGCGTTGATCGGGACCGGATCTATAACGCGCCGGTGTTTGACTACGCGCGCATCGATGAATATGCGAGCAGCGGTTACATCAACAATGTTTACTCCTATTACGGCGTGTCAGGACAGGTCGGAGTTACCGGCCAGACTTCCGTGACTGGGGGAGCAACAGCAACGACGACCGGCGCCACCGCTAGCCCGATGCCGACTGGTTCACCTGCGGCAACGCCAGGAGGTGTTACTAGAACTCCTTCGCCAGCAGCGACCGCATCGCCAAGAGCAACGACTGCGCCCGCTGGGACTGCATCGGCAAGCCCGTATGCCACAGCGTCGGCAAGTCCACGTCGTACTGCATCTCCATATGGCAGCGCAACCGCAAGTCCATCACCAAGAGAAACTCGGGGCGCGCGGGGCAGGACAGGTGGAACACCATCGCCGAGCGGTCGCGACGAAACGACATCGCCAAGCATGACCGAGGAGTCTTCAGCGGAAAGCGCAACGAGCCCTTCCAGCGAACGCAAAAAAAGTTCACGCCATCGTGCTACCGGAGAAACCACAGAGCCAAGCGCTACGCCGGAACAGGAATAAGTTGTCAGCGCAGCAAAACAAAACGGGAAAAGGCCTGTCTTTCTCTTTTAACTTTTCGAACATTCAGATTCGTCCCAGCAACGCCAGGATCAGCACGATTAAAAGAATCAAGCCTAGGCCGCCGCTCGGGTAGTAGCCCCAGCCAGAACTGTACGGCCAAGTTGGCAGTGCTCCGATTAGTAGGAGGATTAGAATAATTAGCAGAATTGTGCCCATGAATCGAGCCTATTCGTTTCGACCACCGAATCGCAACTTTTTTCTCTGTCTTGGCTTTTGGCCGACAATTCCGCCTAACTGCTTCCTGCATGAGTATATTGTCATAGCCAGTTAGATTTTGTGACGCAGCGGTCTGATCGCGTGGGTCAATTTTTGCAGACCCAGTTCCAGCCGCGTTTTGACGGTTCCGAGCGGCGCGCGAGTCGCGGTCGCAATTTCGCTGTGACTCAACCCTTTGAAAAATGCGAGTTCGACCGCCTCGCGTTGAAGCCGCGGCAGAGCTCGTATGGATTTCTCGAGAAAGTGCTGCAGATCGTTCAACACAAAAGGATCATATGCGGCACGACGCAGATTTCGCGGTTGCTGCCCGAGCTGTTTGCTGTAACGCTCCCGCGCACGAGAATAGGCCTGACGTCTGCGCAATCGGTCAATCGCGCGACGCCGTGCAATCGTTACTATCCAGCCGAGCGGCGTGCCTGCTTTCGGTGAATAGCGATCTGCCTCATTCCAAATTTGGAGAAGAATTTCCTGCAACACATCGTCAGTGTCGGCCCCTTCATGAACGACACCATTGATCATTGCCCTGAGTCTCCGGCGGTGGCGTCCATATAACTCCGTGAGCGCGTCGTGCCGCTGGCGCGAAATATGGTTTATGAGCGCCTCGTCCGTTGACGCCGCTGCGCCTGCTCTATCAAGAGTTTCGATCACACGTGTTCTTATCTTTGGAATTGAGCATGCTGCTCAACCATTTTGCCGCAAACGAGGCAGTACCGTTTCTCATCCATGGAGTGCCAGTGCCGGAATTGATCGAGTCGTTGCAAGATCTCCAGTTTGTCTCCCTCGGATAATTTGATCGGAGAAACGAACGCCATGGCCAAAGCATGTTGTTTCTACCAATTGTCGCACAATCAGGCAGACGGCTGATTAGCGTATCGGTCAAAATCCTAGCTAACTTCTTTGCCCAAAAATCCCCTACGCGTTTTGGAAAATGAGAGCGAATCGTTGATTCAAATTTTTGAGGCGATTCGCCATCGGCCTTTGTTGGGTTATCATATTTGTGAAAGCGGTGAACATCGAAAAGGCGCCGGAGCTCGATAGAAAATGGAGAGTCCTAAATCCTCGGACCGGACGACGGGCGGAGCGACCGAGAATTGAAAGGGGCACGAATTAAAAGGCGAATGCAATCTCGTCGCAAAGCCAAGATAGGTTCGCGCCGATCCCGATCGCACTTGGAGGCACGTGTCAAGGCACGCACTGCCGAATTACGTGCCGCAAATAAGAAATTGGAACGCGAGATCCAACGCCGGAAAGGGCTTGAAGGCGAGATCCTCGAAATCAGCGATCGCGAGCAACAGCGAATCGGTCAGGAACTGCACGATGAGCTGTGTCAGCACCTCACTGCCGTCGCGTTCATGACACGCGCGGTCGCCTTACGCCTGAAAAATCATCGTGTCATCGAATTCGAAGATCTCGACAAGATTTCCGAATTGGTAAATCAGGGTGCAACCGACGCCCGCAACATCGCGCGGGGCTTACACACAGCCGAAGTCGATGCAGCGAGGTTGTTACCTGCAATACGAGATCTTGTTTCTCGGGAAATCTGGAAAACGCCCTGCCGGCTGGAGGTGAAAACAAAACTGGATCTCCATGACGACGCTGTCGCTTCACATCTTTATCGACTGCTGCGCGAAGCCGTCATCAACGCGCATAAACACGCTCAAGCAAAAGAGATCGTGGTTGGAATCAGCCGATCAAACGGCGAAATCGTCTTTAGCGTAACGGACGATGGAATCGGTATTCCCGCGGGCAAAAACAACCGCCACGGATTGGGATTTTATATTATGAACTACCGCGCTCGCACCATCGGAGCCCGTCTCGAGGTCAAGCGCAGGCAGCGCCGCGGCACTCGGGTTGTTCTTTATTTGCCGCAATCAAAATGAAACGAGTCAGGTCGATCAACAAAAATCCAAGGTGCGATCCGCCAAACGCGAAACGGATCGTGATTGTCGACGATCATCCATTGTTCCGAAAAGGCCTCGAGCAATTGATCCATTCCGATGGAAGATTTGCGGTTTGCGGCGAAGCAGGCAATGCAGCAGAATCGATGGACGTAATCCGGAAGCTCAAACCTGATTTAGTAAGTGTCGACCTTAGCCTGCCAGGCGCCAACGGGATTGAATTGATCAAAAATATTCTCGCTGAATTTCCGAAGCTGCCAATTCTGGTGCTCTCGATGCACGATGAGTCGCTCTACGCCCTGCGCGCGCTTCGCGCCGGAGCGAAAGGCTATGTCATGAAACACGAAGCGATGGCCAATGTCGTCCAGGCGATTCATGAAATTTTTAGTGGGCGACCTTATCTCAGCCCGGGGATAGCAGCACAAGTAATCACGAAATTCGCGCATGGCGCGTCTGAGGACGAAGCCGATCCGGTGAACAGGCTCAGCGATCGCGAGCTTGAAGTTCTGGAATTGATCGGCAAAGGCACTGAAGTGCGGGAGATCGGGAAGCTTTTGCATCTCAGCCCCAAAACCGTGGAGACTCACCGCGCCCACATTAAAGAGAAACTTCAGTTGAAGAATGCGCGCGAGGTTGCGCGTTTCGCCGTCCAATGGGTAAGCGCGCGCGGGATTTAGAAAGGGCGATTAGGCCGATTAAAGAACATCGAACATCCAACATCGAACTCCGAAAGCCTTCGCAAGTAGTACCGAACATTCTAACGCTAGTGAGGCGAGACCCTGGCACCCGCCAAACCGATATTCGTTAAAAAGGTTACATCGTTACCCCGGCTCCGGCTCAACGCTTCAACGCTTCAACAGTTTCCCTTTTGTTCCCCAGGAAGCCGTCGCATAGTTTCTGTGATGGATTCGACGACGCGTGACGCGGTTGATGAGCTGCTTCAAACTTACAGCGAAACCGGCGGCATAAATTATCTCGACGCCGCCGCCACTTTACCGTCGCGTCTCGCGATCGAGTCGGCTTGCGCAGATTTGATGAGCTTGATGTTCCCCGGCTTTCGCAGCGAATCGCTGGTGAGTTCCGAGGATCTAGCCGAGACGACCCGGACCCGAGTACGAAATCTCCACGCGCGACTCAAAAAGGAAATCTGCCGAAGCCTGGGGAAAATTCCGCCAGACGAAGCGACCGACCGGCGAGCGGACGAAATTTTGGGCTACTTCATGTCGGAGCTGCCGAGAGTGCGCAAGACGCTTTGGACCGACATCGATGCGGCCTATGAGGGCGACCCCGCGGCGCAAAGCTACGAGGAAATTATCCTGGCTTATCCGGCCCTGGAAGCGATCGCCATCCAACGCATGGCGCATGAGCTTTATCTAAAGGAACTGCCATTGATTCCCCGCATCATGACAGAATGGGCGCATAGCCGCACGGGGATCGACATCCATCCCGGCGCAAAGATTGGTTCACATTTTTTTATCGACCACGGCACCGGAGTTGTGATCGGCGAGACGTGTGAGATCGGCTCGCGAGTAAAATTGTTCCA
>VBQB01000352.1 GCA_005887855.1 Verrucomicrobiota bacterium
CAGGTCACCGCAGGATGTGCGACGATCCATTTCAGAAAAAATTGGGCCCACGAGCGACAATCAAATTCCGTGGCCCAACCAGGCAGTGGCTTTGAGTGCACTTTGCCGAAGAGATCCCCAGCTCCAAACGGTCGATTTACGATGACCGCCACGCCGCGCTCCTGCGCCAGCGGCAGAACGCGCTCTTCAGCCTCGCGTTCTATGAGAGAATAATTGATCTGGACAAAATCCAGTTTCTCACTGCGCATAACTTTCTCGACATCGGGAAAAGCGCGCGCCTCGTGGTGCGTGATCCCCAGATACCGGATGCGGCCTTGCTCCTTCCATTCACGCAACGTCGCCAGATGCGTCTGGACATCCACGAGGTTGTGCACCTGCATCAGATCGACTCGTTTCGTGCGCAGAAGCGCCATCGAACGTTCCATTGATTTGATTCCGTTTTCTTTGCCGTGCGTCCAAACCTTTGTTGCGAGAAAAAGTCCGCCACCGGACGGACTCGCCGTGGCGAGCTTGTCCCGAATTCCGAGTGCGGCAGTGAGTTCGGCGATCACCTCCTCGGCTCGGCCGTACATAGGCGATGAATCAATGACGCGACCGCTGAGTTTCACGAAGAGCGAGAGCACCTCTTCAAGCTGTCTGCGATTATCGGTCGTGAGGTCGACATCAAAAGCTCGCCATGTTCCCAATCCGATCACTGGCAGCTTCTCGCCTGAGGAGGGAATAGTGCGCGCTAACATGGTTGGTGATTCGCTCGCCGGGCGGGCGCTGATCGGCAAAACCAGTCCGGCTGCACTTGCGCCAATCAAACGCGCGGCTTCGCGGCGAGTCATTTGGTTGACCTTTCGAATTGTCATGTCGAGCGGAGTCGCCTGCCAAGCCGTAGCTTCATGCGAAGGTCTGGAGACATCTCTAATTGGATAGGGGAAAGCGGTTAAGAGATTCCTCGACTTCGCTCTGAATGACAAGAAAGGTTAGCTGGTTATATGAAGACGACGCGCCGCCGTTTTATCAAATTCGCCGCTGCGAGTGCCGGCGCGTTTGCACTGAACGCAAGATCGACAACGCTGTTTGCAGAGAAATCTGTGAAACCGCTGCGCATTCTGATTCTCGGCGGCACCGGATTCACCGGTCCATATCAGGTGCGGTACGCGCTCAGTCGTGGACATAAGGTGACGACCTTCAACCGCGGCAAGACGCATCCCGGCGAATTGCCGAACGAAGTCGAACAACTCGTTGGCGATCGCAATGGCAAACTCGATGCGCTGAAAGGTCGCCAATGGGATGTAGTGATCGATAATCCGACGACCCTTCCAGCGTGGGTGGGAGACGCCGCTCAGATTCTGCAAAGCAACGTCGAACGTTACGTGTTTATCTCGACGATTTCCGTTTATGGCGAGGTGAAAACCGGCCCGGACGAAAACGCGCCGACGGAAAAATATGAAGGCGCCGATCCCTACAAGGAGACGCTAGAGGCGATGAAGGCGGGCGGTTACAAAACCTATGGTCCGCTCAAGGCACTCTCGGAAAAAGAAGCCGAGAAATGGTTTCCTGGGAAAACGCTGATTATTCGGCCGGGGCTCATCGTCGGTCCGCGGGACGAGACTGATCGCTTCACGTATTGGCCGGTGCGTATCGACAAAGGCGGCGAAGTGCTTGCGCCGGGAAGCCCGGACGATCCGGTGCAATTCATCGACGCGCGAGATCTTGCCGAATGGACTATCCGCATGGCGGAAAATCGCGAGACGGGAATTTACAACGCGACCGGGCCAGCGAAGCCATTGGGCATCGGCGGAATGCTGGATGGAATAAAAGATGCACTGAAATCAAACCCAAATTTTACTTGGGTCAGCGAAGATTTTTTGACGCAACAAAAAGTGCAGCCGTGGTCGGATATGCCGGTATGGACCGGAAGAGAGAGCGGACTCGCTAGGGCAAAAATAGATCGCGCACTGAGCAAGGGCTTAACGTTCCGGCCACTTGCCGAAACTGCGCGCGACACGCTCGCGTGGTTTAAGTCGCTCCCGCAAGATCGACAGGCGCATCCGAAAGCCGGTCTCTCGCCAGAGCGCGAAGCGGAGGTCCTCGCTGCGTGGAAGAGACAAAAATTGTAGCCGCGTCGCTGCCTGCCACGCCGAAGTCTGGCGAAGTCGGGTGCGACGCGTGCGCGCGGCCCACAGGGCCGCGGCTACAGCATGAAGAGAATTTTCACCAAGATCGTTGATGTAAAGCCGAACGAGATCCACGCGCTGCTGCTGGCTTTCATTTTCAACTTCGTCGTTCTCGGCGGCTATTACTACACCGGCACGCTGATCGGGATGCTGATCGCGAACGCGCTTTATGCCGCCATCGTCACGCGTATGTCGCGGCGGCGGTTTATTCCGATCGCGTACCGTTTCGCCATCGCGAACCTTTTTGTGTTTTTCCTCCTCATGCGCTGGATGCCAGCCGCGCAGGGACGCACGATCCTTGCGCCCATATTTTTCATCTGGGTCAGCGTCTTCAATCTTTTCGCCACAACAATGTTTTGGTCGTTCATGGCTGACGTTTTCACACCAGCGCAAGCCAAACGGCTTTTCGGATTTATTGCTGTCGGCGGATCAATTGGCGGAATTGTTGGTGGTCTGGTCACGAGTTCGCTCGCCGGAAAGCTGAGCACCGGACTCTTCCTCCTCATCACAGCGGTCATGCTGGAGATTGCCGCGCAATGTGTGCGCCGATTTCCCGCCCATTTCATGGCTGTAGGGGAAGCTGCCAGCTTCCCTGGGACGACATCGTCGTCCCCTACAGCGCAGAAACCGACAGATGAGCAACCAATCGGCGGCAAATTCTGGGAAGGCGCGACGCACATTGCTCGATCCCCCTACTTACTTGGTCTCGCCGTGTTTCTCATGATCTACACGCTCACGAACACCTGGGCGTATTTTCAACAATCCGACCTTACCCAACATCAGTTGCAGGACCGAGCCGCGCGCACGTCGTTCCTAGCGAACATCGATATCGCGGTAAACACGATTACGGTGCTGATTCAGGTTTTTCTGACCGGCCGTCTGATGAAATGGTTTGGAGTTGGAATCACACTGGTGCTCATGCCGCTTTTGAGCGCGGTCGGGTTTGCGGCGATTGGTTTCGCACCGGTTCTCACCGTCCTTGCAACGTTTCAGATTTTGCGACGGGCCGCAGGTTTCGCCCTACTTCGACCAGCGCGCGAAGTTCTCTTCACGGTGTTGCGGCGAGAGGACAAATACAAAGCGAAGAGCCTGATCGACACATTCGGCTACCGTTTTGGCGATCAAATCGGAGCGTGGTCTTATCCGTTAATGCGCTGGTTTGGTTTGGGACTCGTCGGCATTTCCTGGGTGGCAGTTCCGCTTGGAGCAATCTGGTGCACCCTGGGCATCTGGCTCGGGCGCAAACAACGCGCTTTAGCCGAAGCCGAAGTGCAGGGCGAGCGATCCAGTGTGATCCGCGGCACCGCCGCACCGGAAGCTGCATAATTGCAGCGGTGGCTGTGTCAGCCGCCGTTTTCATTTTGGTTCGGCGCTCGCCGCGGCGAGCGCCGCCACAGCGGCTTGATTAGGCGGAAATCGATTGCGCCTACCGGTGTCTGGCGCGACTCATAATCAACAACACATAGAGGAGGCAGAATCATGGCAACACGAACTGGATCGGCGGTATGGGAAGGCACTCTCAAAGAGGGCAGGGGAACAATGAAACTCGGCAGCGGCGCATTCGAAGGCCCTTACTCGTTTTCATCGCGCTTTGAAGAAGGAAAAGGCACGAACCCTGAAGAACTCATCGGTGCGGCGGAGGCCGGCTGTTACTCAATGGCGCTCTCGGCAAATCTGGAAAAGGCAGGTCATCCGGCGAAGCGAATCAGCACGACTGCGACAGTGAAGCTCGAGATGACTGGCGGCGGCCCAAAAATCACGACGATCGATCTAAAAACCGAA
>VBQB01000353.1 GCA_005887855.1 Verrucomicrobiota bacterium
AAGAACGGTTCCAGAAAGTGCATGGCCCCGAAGGGGACTGGGCCAAATTGTTCCGGAGCGACGCGAACTACCAAGAGACTCGATTATTGCACGATCCCGAGCATCCCGCAATGTTTCTGACTTTGGATTTCTGGGCCTCGCAGCAGGCGTACGAAACATTCATGGCATCGCATGCCGCTGAATACGAGAGGTTAGACGCGGAAGGAGAGAAATCGACGCTGAGAGAGCGGAAGATTGGATGGTTCGAGCAAGTTGATTCTTAAAACCTGGGTGGCCGAGAATTGCCCAGCCACATTCGGATGAAGCCGTCGGGAGCGAGGTCAGGCTGGAGAAAAACTCGCGGTGTACCGGAGGCCCGAAGAACAGCTTCCGCGGCAAGGTAGCCGCCGCGAACCGCGCCTTCCATGGTGGCGGGCCAACCGGTTTGTGTCCAATCGCCTGAGAGAAACAAGCCAGGGATGAGAGTTGACTGCTGAGGCCGCCAGCGATCCACGCCGGGTTCGGGAGAAAAGGTGGCGGCGGCCTCCTTGATGACCGTGGCTTTGAGCAATTGAGCATCGCGGCCTTTGGGCAAAGCGTGCCTAACTTCGGCAAGGCAGAGATCGATAATTTCCTGGCGAGATTTTTGCAGTAGATCGTAACTAGCACTGATGACGAGTTGAAGGTATTGGGTGTTCTGGGCGGATCCTGGCGCCCCGCTTGAACCGGTATCAAAGCCGGCGTAGAGCGTGGTCTTATTGAAAATCCATTGCGTCGTGGTGTCCAGCAGCGTAAGAAAGGGTTCGTCCATCACCACGCGATCGAACCAGAAATGGACGCCAGTAATGGGGGAAGTCTTGATTTTGTCGAGATGGGCGAGCGACGGATCCGACTGCTTCAGGCTTTCCGGGAGCAGCTCGGCAAGCGCTGTATGTGGAATCGCAAAGATGTAAGCATCGGCGGACTCCTCGCGGTTGTCATCGAAGCGCACACCAACGAGCTGGCCGCTCTCCAGCTTCAGGCCACGCACTGGAGAGCGCAAAACCACTTCCCCGCCGCGGCCCTCGATTTCCGCTTTGCAGCCGTCATAAAGATTGGAGAGCGGAACGGCAGGCACACCCATGCGATAGCCGGTGGTGCTGGAAAGAAAAGCCTTCCAGAATACATCGAGGCCAAAGCGTGCGTCGGTGCGATCCAGCTCTTCATCGAGCGCGCTGACCAGGACGACTCGCCAAAACCGATTGATAGCGCCTTCGGTTTGGCCGCGGCGGCGAAGCCATTCGAGCATGGAGATGCCGTCTTCTTTGTGAACATCCGGGGGATTGCCCGCATGCTGGATGATATTGAGCATGGCGCGCGCGATGGAGAGTTTGTCGAGTAGCGTAAGCGGAGCAAACGTTGCGAAGGAGCCCGTGAAGTGGAACGGAGCGGGTAGCGCGCCCGCCTGCATTTCGCCGCGGCGGCCTTGCGGGTCGAGGAAAAGGAGCCGGTCGAAGAATTTGATCTTTGCGGAGGAACCCACGCGGCGGTAAAAGTCCTCGAGATTGGTGCAACAGCCGAGAGTGACGTGTTGGCAATTGTCGACGTGCTCACCGTCGGGCAAGACATAGGAGGTCGCCCGACCGCCAAGGAAGGGACGCTGCTCGAACAGACGTACGCGCCAGCCGGAATCAGCCAGCGCGACGCCGGCTGCCAGTCCCGCCAGCCCGCCGCCTATCACGATCACGCTTTTCAAGGATATTCTCTTCCGTGTGGTGGCCGAAACGGGCCTTGGCCATGAATACCATTTTTTCGGCTTTCGAAAGACGGACTTTTTCGCCGAAGACAGCGAAATCCAGGGCTTCGATGCGGCCGAGCAGCGCGCTGTACGTATGCACCAGGAGCCACAGGGCGCTTCGACTGTCTGGCTCAATCATACCGAGCAAGACCGAACCTTCCTCATAAAGCTGCCAGGCGCGGTCGCATTCGAACCGCAGCAGTTCACGAATGCCCAGGGTCGCTTCGCCGCGGCCAAAATCTTCCGGCGAAACGCCGTAGCGCGCAAGATCTTCCTCGGGAAGATAGACGCGACCGAGTTGGTAGTCTTCGTGAACGTCACGAATGATGTTGGTGAGCTGAAAGGCGAGGCCGAGTTTTTCCGCGAGGTCGAGGGCACGGGCGTCGCTGAAGCCGAAGACATGCGTGCAGGTGAGGCCGACGGTTCCGGCGACGCGATAGCAGTATTCGCGGAGACGGTCGAAAGTCGGGTAACGCCGAACAGTGAGGTCCATTTCCGCCCCGCTGATGAGATCGTGAATATAGCGCGCGGGCATGTGGTGGCGGGACATGGTGTCGACGAGGGCAGGCAGGACTTCCGCAGCGCCGCCAAGAGCCGTGGCAGGAGAGGCCATCGCTGCATTGCCATCAAACACTTGCTCCTGCCCGGTGATGGATTGATCGAGAGCAGCACGCCAACGCGCAAGCCCACGTTGCTTGGCGGCGAGGTCCTGGCCCTCGTCGGAGACGTCATCGATGAGGCGCATGAAAGCGTAGAGGGCGGCGAGAGCATCACGTTTGGGTTTGGGCAGAAGGAAAAATGCGTAATAGAAATTGCTGTGAGACGAACGGGCAATGCGATGGCAATGTTCGTAAGAATTCGCAACCGGGATGCCGGGCTGAGGCACGGCGTGGGGAACCTGAGGGGATTAGGTTCTTGATCAGCGTACGACCGAGAAGGCTGGCTTGCTTGAGCTTGCTGATGGTGGGGCGCTTGTGCAGCGTGTCGTAGCCGATGGATTCGATGGCGTCAAGAACGGCGAGGCCGCCACGGCTAAACATTCCGAGGTCAACGCTGAGGCGCTTGTCGACCATCCCTGCGAGAGGCCTTCCCTCAGCAAACAGCGTGCGAGTGCGGGCGATGAGATCCTGCATCAAGCGTACGTAACGTTCGTCAAAGCGGCGCTCGACGATGTCCTTTTCGGTGATTCCCTGGGCCGCGGCGGCGTCGAGTGGAATATAAATGCGGCCCTTGTCGAGATCGCGCGAAACGTCCTGCCAGAAATTCGCCAGCTGCAGCGCCGTGCAGGTAGCATCGGAGAGGAGCTGGCGGGCTTCGTCACGGTAGCCACAGAGGTAGAGGACCAATCGGCCGACAGGATTGGCGGAATAGACGCAATACCCGAGAACGGCGTTCCAGTCAGGATAACGCTTGGTGGTCTGATCCTGGCGAAACGCTTTTAGCAAATCGGCGAAGGGCTGCTTGGGTAGGTCTTTGGCGAGAATCGTTTGGCGCAGCGCGACAAAAACAGAATGAGAGGGCTTGCCTTCATAGCAGGCGTCAAGTTCGCGCTCCCACCAATCGAGAAGCTGAAGCGCCCGCAGGGGGTCGGGAACCTCGTCGCCGAGGTCATCGGCCCAGCGGCAGTAGGCGTAGATATTGTAGAAATGCTGATGAAGCGCTTTGGGAAGGAGCCAGGAAACAACATTAAAATTCTCGTAGTGATGCGTGGCGAGCCAGCCCGTGTACTCCTGCGCAGCGGCGGTCGGGCACCCCGGCTGGGGCACGTTGCGCATGATTTCGAGTTCGCCTGGAAAAAGCATCAAAAGAGCAATTCCTCGTTCCGCTTGGAATGACGGGCAGGTTTGACGTGCAGCTGCAAACTACGGCCTTACGGCCAGCTTGATCTCGCCGCTGCGGGACTTCATGCGCTCGAAAGCCTGGGGCAAATCCGCGAGACGAATCTCTTCGGTGACAAAATCGTGTGCGGAAATATCTCCGCGGCGAATCGCTTCCAGCGCTTCGCGGAAGAAGCGCGGCGTGTGGTGGAACGTAGAGATGAGCTTGATTTCGGAATAGTGAATGGCCGCAGGCTCGATTTCGACGTGCGTGCCAGAGGGCAGGCCGCTGAAGAAATTTACAATACCGCCGCGGCGCACGATCGCCAGCGCCATGCTCCAGGTGGCGGGATTTCCCGCAGCTTCAACGACC
The DNA here is from genome assembly GCA_005887855.1 of Verrucomicrobiota bacterium. The sequence continues at coordinate 3,947 of VBQB01000353.1, forward strand.
GAATCGGGGCCGCACTGGTCTTCCGTGATATGGTCGCGACAGCACCGAGCCGTCTTGCCACATCCAGGGGCGCAGCGCGACGCGCAATAGCGATAACACGGACACCACGGCGCGAAAGCATGCGAATGAACTTCAGGCCGATGGGACCACAGCCAATCACGGCAACGGTGTCGCCAGTGCGCGCTTCCATCTCATGAATGCCGCGAAGGACGCAAGCCAGCGGTTCTGCAAGCGCCGCGCTCTGATCATCCACGGAGTGCGGCACTTCGAGCATGTTTTCCACAGCGATGCGGCCGGGGATTCGCATGTACTCGGCGTAAGCGCCATTGTTGAAGAGCAAATCGTCGCAAAGATTTTCCTGGCCACGGCGGCAGTGGTAGCAGCGGAGGCACGGGGCGGAATTCGCGGCCACCACGCGCATGCCAATGCGCCAGCGCGGATCCACGCGCTTGCCGACGGCGACGACATCACCGACAAATTCATGACCGAAGACGGCCGGCGGCTGAATCATGCGGGCATGATAGCCGCGCTTCCACACTTTGAGGTCGGTGCCGTCCGTGA
>VBQB01000393.1 GCA_005887855.1 Verrucomicrobiota bacterium
CCCTCCGCGCGAAGCATCGCTTCGTGCTGACCGGCACCCCGATGGAAAATTCGGTGCGCGATCTCTGGTCGATCATGAACTTCGCGCTGCCGGGTTATCTCGGGGATCGCAACGACTTCCGCGAGCGCTACGAATTACCGATCGCGCGCGGCTCCGCGCCCGATGTGCAACGCCGGCTCTCGCGCCGGCTCCAGCCGTTTCTGCTTCGCCGAAAAAAACGCGACGTCGCGAAAGATCTGCCCGAAAAAATCGAACAGGTCGTGCCTTGCAGCCTAACGAGTCATCAACGCGCCGCCTACGACGCGCTACTGCGCGAGATCCAGCAGGGTCTCGGCAGTTCCAGCAAGAATGTGAACGCCGGTGCACAACGAATGAAGATGCTTACTGGCCTACTCCGTTTGCGCCAGGTCTGCTGCGATCTACGGCTCGTCGGCATCGATAAGGAAGAGACCTCGGCAAAGCTGGACTTGCTCGACGAACTCCTCGAGGAAGCGATTGACGGCGAACACCGCGTCCTCGTCTTCAGCCAGTTCGTCTCGATGCTGCACCTCATTCGCGAACGCCTGGAGAAGCTCGAGATTCCATTCTGCTATCTCGACGGTTCAACCAAACAGCGTCAGGAAATCGTGGATCATTTCCAGAGCGATTCGGCGATTCCAGTCTTCCTGATCAGCCTCAAAGCTGGCGGCGTCGGCCTCAATCTCTCCGCCGCCGACACCGTGATTCATTTCGATCCGTGGTGGAATCCCGCGGTCGAGGCGCAAGCCACCGACCGCGCCCATCGCATCGGGCAAACCCGTGTCGTCACCGCCTACAAGCTGATCACCCGCGACACAGTCGAAGACAAAATCCTGCGGCTGCAGGAGAAAAAACGCGCGGCGATCGACGCCGCCATCGACAGCGAGGAACCGCTCATGACCGGCCTAACGACCGAAGAACTCGAAGAGTTACTCGCGTAGGCCAAAGGGAACAGTTGCAGCGCAGAAAGCTGGAATAACATTAGATATGATGAGCTCTTACACACTGGAACCGATTGGCTTCATTCGCTCGACAGTGAAAGGCCGGGAAGATGCGCCGCGGCAGGGACCGGAAGGTGCGCCAGACGCGTGGCTCGAGATCAAACCGCGATTTGCAGAGGCGTTGTTGGGGATGGAGGTCGGTCACGAGCTGATCGTAATCACTTGGTTGCATGAGGCGAAGCGGGACGTGTTGAAAGGACATCCGCGCAGCGACGAGAGCCGTCCGCTTACCGGCGTGTTTTACACGCGCTCACCGGCGCGACCGAACCCGCTGGGCCTTCACCCCGTGACAGTGCGCGCAATTGAGGGCAGGCGGTTAAAGATCGGCCCGATCGAAGCCTTCGACGGCACGCCAGTGGTCGATATCAAATCCGCATCGACCCGCGCCGACGGATGATCGGCATTGGAATGAAAAGGTTTGGGATGCGGATGTGGGTCTGTCTTTTAGTCGCTTTCGCGATTGGCAGAGCGGCGCTGGCGCAAACGCCGTCGCCTTACAAGAAGAAGACCATCTCGATGAGGAGTGGCACATTGACCTTCAGCCAAACGAATCGCAAGCTACGCGTATGACTAACTCAAATACGTCGGTGCAACCATATCTGTTTTTCAACGGTCGCTGCGAAGAGGCGCTGGAATTCTACCGCAACGCTGTTGGTGCGGAGGTGGAGATGCTCAGCCGTTTCAAGGACGCGCCCGACCCAGGCATGGCGCAGCCGGGAATGGAAGAGAAAGTGATGCATGCCAGCTTTCGTATCGGCGAAACAATCCTGATGGCTTCGGACGGCAGGTGCGACGGCCAACCCCGGTTCGATGGTTTCTCGCTTTCAATTGTCGTTCCGGACGAGCAAAAAACCGAGAGCGTTTTCAACGCGCTTGCCGATGGCGGGAAGATTACAATGCCTCTTGAGAAGACATTTTGGGCGCCCAAATTCGGAATGCTTGAAGACCGGTTTGGCGTCGGCTGGATGGTGTCGGTTCAGCACAAACCTTAGTCATCATCGAGTCTTCAGGATCGGAATGATCTCCGTTTGAATTGGCTGTCCGGTGACTTCGATGTCTTTGTCCGAAACGTAAACGTTGATTTCTGATCGAACGCCAAATTTTCCTTCGAGGTAAATTCCCGGCTCAATTGAAAAACAAACTCCGGGAATGATACGCCGCGAATCGCGCGTCTCGAAATCGTCGATGTTAACGCCATTGCCGTGGGTTTCTTCACCGATCGAATGGCCGGTTCGATGCGTAAATTGTTCGCCGAAACCTGCGCGTGTGATTACGCCACGCGAGACATCGTCCACCTCCGCTCCACGAATCGGTTTACCAGCACGAATATTCTTGCGCACGAAATCGACTGCAGAATCGCGCGCTTCCCGCACAATATTGAAAATGCGTGAGTATTCTTCTGGGACGGATTCGCCTACGTAACCAGTCCAGGTTTGATCAGTCGCCACTGCGTCGGGCTTGTTCAGTTTCGTAGCCGCATCGATCAACACGAAATCGCCGCGTTTGATTGGCGAGTTCTTTTCCTTTGTCGGCATATAGTGCGGATTGGCGGTGTTCGCCGTCAGCGCGAATCCGGCGCGCAATCTCCGTAAACGCCTCCTGAATGATGCGATGCATTTTATCGGAGGCTTCCACCTGCATCTGGTGCTGCGCCGTGGAAAACACGGCTTCGAATCGTTGCACCAGTTCCGCGCTCGTGACAGGTTCGATTCCAAACGAGCGGATGAGCTCGATCGTTCCGGCATCCACGCGTGAGATATAGGGGATATCGTTCATCGGTGAATACTGCATCGCAATCCGAAGCTTCGATTCCTTCCCCGAGGCGCCCAGCACTTCCTTCAGCCGCGCGTGCAATTCCTGCCAGCCGCGAAAGACCAGTTTCCTGCCCGGAAGCGAGTCGAGTTTGAACTGCTCGATCGACTGAACGATTTTAACTGGCTCGCCCGAAGCCGGGACGTAGTAGAACCAACGGCGTGACACGAACATCTTTTCGTCCAGCTTCAAAATCCGGTAAGCGAGCGGATCGCTGTGCCGGAAATCGTAAAAGAGCCAGCCGTCCAGTTTGGCGTCGCGCAACGCAACTTGAATTTCAGCCACCCGTTCTGCCGGAGATTGTTGTGCGTTCATCGAGGAGACAAAGGTGAAGCAAAGAACGGCTGCGAAGGAAGAAAGCTTGTGCGGTGTCATCGAGCATCCAAGTTACTCAACGAGACGCGACATGTTCTAGGGTCAATTTCTGGAAGCGTTGATCGTTCCGGAGCGGATCGAACATTGGATCGAGCCGAAGCAGGGCAGGAGTGAGCGGCACGCGCGAAGCTAGTGCGCCCTCGGACGGTATCGACAGCAGCTTCTGTAAGGCGGCGATAGCGCGGTGCGGCTCTCCCAGTTGTGCTGCCACCCTGGCGAGAATCTCGATCGGCGCGGGACCATCTACCACGTCTTTCCCGAGCGGGAGCACTGTCATCGCTTGCTCCGAATTTTCCGGCTGTTCTTTGAGAAAAGGTTCCAGTTTGCTGCGCGCCTCTCGCCAACTTTCCTGGGCGGCAGCATGATCGCCGGCGACTTCTTGCGCCCAGCCTAACCAAAAGCGCAGCTCACCATTGTTATACCCCAACGCCGGATCAGGCTTGGCAAGTACCTCCTCCAGCCGAGAGATCATTTCTGCGGGGCGACGTTCCAGGATCGCTTGGTAAACTTGTATTTCCAAGGCGCCCGTGTCGTCGGCAGGCGGATTAAGTGGAGCGAGGAGCGCACCAGCCCGCATAAGGTCGCCCTGCGCTTGTGCAATACCTGCCTGCTGCGCAAGCGTGTCCACGTCGTCCGGTATAATATCGAGCACCTGATCAAACTTTCGGAGCGCTTCAGGGAAACGACGGACTATCATGTAGGACTGTGCGTGCTGTGTGAGAAGGGAAGCATTCCGCGGATCGAGTCGCTCAGCCTCGTTGAAATAGGACTCGCTTTGCTCCCACTGACCTCGCCTGCGCGCGACATAAGCCAGTGATTCAGGAATCTGGCTGCTGTTCGGCAGGTATTGACGTGCCTGTTCAAAGTAACGCACCGCTGCTTCGGAATCTTTCAAACAGGCGTAGTAGTAATATCCCTTGGCCAGTATGGCTTCGCCGAGATTGGGCTGAAGAGCGAGGGCTGTTTCAGCGGCCTGGCCCGTCTCTTCGCGGAGGGCTTCCGTTGGTTGAAGAGTAAGTGTGAGATAGCCGAGCGCATCGACGTACGAAAGCAGCGCCCAGGCCAGAGCGAACTTGGGATCCAATCGCACCGCTTCTTTTAGATATTTCTGTGCTCCAAGAGTATTGGCAGGTGAGTTTCCCGTTTTCAGTGTGTAAGCCAGACCACGCAGATAGGCATCGTAAGCCTGAGGAC
>VBQB01000129.1 GCA_005887855.1 Verrucomicrobiota bacterium
CGGGCGCAAGCGAGCGGAGCCCCACCGGGGTGACCAATCTGTTCTCCACTACATCGAGAACCGATTCCCAGCGGCCCTGATCGAGCACTGGGTGATCGAGCGAAATTGCGAAGAGCTGGTTCGGTCGGCAGGAAATATCATCTGTCCCGTTTTGCCCGTCGCAGTCGACCACATCATAAAGATATCCACCCTCGGCGTACCAGAAGCGTTCGTTAAATGAACTGCGCGCTCGCTCCGCTTGTTCTTCATAACGTAGCGGAGAGGCTGCCTCTCCGCTTTGCCGGAGCCAATGCGCAAGCAGGCGAAGGGCGTTATACCAAAGTGCATTGATCTCGACCGCTTTACCGCGCCGCGGTGTGACAACCCAATCTTCCATTTTCGCATCCATCCAGGTGAGCGCGTAACCGTTCTCACCTTGTGCAAGCAGACCGTCGTTTGGATCAACGTGAATATTAAACTTCGTTCCACGCAGGTGGTGCTCGACGATGTCAATCAGGATTGGGAACAGAAGTTTAAGCGTAATGCGATCGTCTGTTTGCTCGAAATAACGATTGAACGCGTGGAAGAACCAGAGCGTCGCGTCGGCGGTATTATATCTCCCTTCTTTCTCCTCATCAGGAAACATGTTTGGAATCAAACCGTCCCAGACGTAATGCGCGAACGTCCGAAGAATGTAACCAGCCTCAAGGCAGCGGCCCGTAGTTAGGGTGAGACCTTCGAGGCCGATCATCGTATCGCGGCCCCAATCCGTGAACCAATGGTAGCCGGCGATGATAGTTCGCACTTCATCACCGGCGGCGTGCGCTCGAGCTGCTTCTTCAAATCGCCCCGCCGGCGTGATCACGAATTGATCGGCGGCAAAAACCAATTCGGCGGCGACACCATTTTGCGCTTCTGGCTTAGCCTCCACGATAAGACGCGCCCGGCGTTCCCGCTCAGCCGAGAGAACATTTGCGGGACTCAACACGTCGATAATGTCCCACGGTTCAGTCGAGCCAATCAATGTCGCCGTGCTCTGCTCGCGAAGATCGACTCGAAAAAATCCTGGGCTCCAGAGCTGGCCTTCGTGTGCGTAACCGCGCTGTTGCTCGTTGCGATAGATGACTTGATGAATCTGTGCCGGCGCGATGGTAAAAGTGGAACCGCGACCGCAGATTCGCATCCGAAGCGGCGGTAACTTTCGGCGTGCCGCGGCAATTTCGTAACGATCATCGACGGCAGTGAGTTTGTAAGGCGCGGCCAATCCCGTATCCACCGATGACTCATGATGTCGAAAATGAAAGGCAGGTCGCAGTTCGAATCGGGGCGGCGCTTTTCCTGCAATCACTTGGTAGCTTATGTGCACCGTGTTTTGTAAATGGGGAAGCAGAACGCGTTTTTCGAGTACGAGATTACGGACGTGGTAGATCCAGACCGGGAGGCCGTCCTCGAGGCGGAATTCGCGCAGAAAGTCTGCGCTCTGCAAATCAAGCTGTCCGCCGGCGCGTTCTTCCGCGCCCAAAGAAACGACGTCATCGTCGGTGAAGTGTAGAAATTCCGAAACATGGCTCCACATGACCATGCGCCCGAGCGGTGCAGGCAAAGCGGCGATGAGCAATCCATGATAACGCCGCGTAATCGCTCCCGAGATGGTTCCGGACGCGTAGCCACCTAATCCGTTTGCGACCAGCCACTCGCGGTTGAGCAAAATCTCGCGCGACATTTTTGCCCCATCCCACGGCATTGTGCGCACAACGGTTGGCTTGTGTGTGCTGTCCATGATCTGACGAAGACGGGCTTAGAAGCGGCGTCGTTTTGGTTTCCGGCGCGGAGCTTTTTCCCGCACGAGACGCAACGCGACGGCCGCCTCAGCAGGCAGAAGCCATCGCTCTTGCGTCACAACCGGGACGGCGCCCGGCCCGCCGTAGCGGGAAGATTCACTTGTCCAAAGCGTCTCCCATTCAAAGCCAAGTGGAGGCGCGAGCAAGGGCTCTGGCGCGGAGTTCAGGAATAGCCGTCTTCCGAGATTTATGACGAGCAACCGATCATCCGCATTATCTGCAAAATATCGAAGGACAAAGCTAGCTGGTCCCAGCACGGCGCCATCGATCCCCCCGGGGTTTTGCTCGCGAAAACGCGAATCTTCACGGCGAAGCCTCAAAAGATCGACATGCAAATCGTAAAGTTTCCTGTTTTGTTTCCGCTCCGAAAAATCAAGCTTGCAGTGGGCAAATACCGCCGGATCGGAGGGAACCGAAAGTTGTTTCTGTGCTTCTTCGGCAGCCTGTGACGGAAATTGCGAGAGGAAACTGAAACGTCCTTTCCGGATCGCCTCGCGCATATCACTGTCTCCCACGTCCGTGAAAAAGACGAAGGATTTGGATGTACCAAACTCCTGCCCTTGAAAGAGCAACGGTGTCCATGGTCCAAGCAAGAGCAGGGCGGTCATGGCACGATAACGTCCAGGCGAAGCCTCGCAACGCAACCGTTGGCCCCGCGGGGCATTAGAGACATGATCGTGATTTTCGAGGAACGCGACAAAAGTCTCCGGCGGCAGCCCAAATGTTGGCGTACCACGTTGCGATTCCTGCCAGGAATAGGGTTGGCCCTGGTAAAGATAGCCATACTTCGCCGCAGAGATGAACTCCTGCGGCGCACCGTGATAATCGGTGTAATACGCTTCGTTTCGTCCGGTCAAGGCAACGTAGGCGCTGTGGTGAAAGTCGTCATTCCACAACCCATCGAGATCGTCGCCGCCTTCGCTACACGGTCGCACCATTTTGGCCTCCTGGGGCTCGTTCTCAGCGATCAGAATAATTGAGCGCGAACCAGCGGCCTTCCGTGCGGCGCCTCCCACTGCACCAATGATGTATTCGTCGGATGCGTCATGCACATCTTGTGTTGCGTCGAAGCGGAAACCGTCAAAATGAAATTCCGCGATCCAGTAGCGTCCATTGGTAACGAAAAACTCGCGGACCGGACCCGAGTTCGGCCCATCAAAGTTAATCGATTCGCCCCAGTCGTTTTCGTATTGAGCGGTGAAATAATGATCAGAAAAGATGCGAACATAATTTCCGTCAGGGCCAAAGTGATTGTAAACAACGTCGAGGATTACACCCAGGCCTAACGAGTGCGCGCGATTGACGAAGGCGCGCAAATCGTCTGGCGTACCATACAAATGTGATGGCGCGAAAAGATCGACGCCGTCGTAACCCCAACCAAAATGTCCCGGAAAATCAGCGATCGGCATCATCTCAATCACGCTGACTCCGATGCGGGCCAGCTCTGCCAATTGCTCCGTTGCGGCCCGCCAGGTGCCTTCACGCGTAAACGTGCCGATGTGCATTTCGTAAATCACCTGGCCTTTCATTTTCACGCCCGGCCATGCTCCATCCGTCCATTGAAAGTTTTTTGGATCGACAACGCACGATGAGCCGTGCGGCCCGTCTGGTTGAAATCGTGATGCAGGATCGGGATGAAAGTGCTCAGCGTTGTTTACGCGAAATCGATAGCAAGCGCCCGCGCGCGCTTCGGGGGCCGAACCGGAAAAGTATCCGCCTTCCTCAGCGTGCAGCGGATGAAACGTTCTCTTTGCGTTCTTGGCCGCGCTCTCTTCGAGAACAACATCGACATGCTCGGCTTTTGGCGCCCAAACCCGAAAGTGTGTTTCGTCTGCGCCGATCAATTCCGCTCCGATAGGATAACGGCGTTTCGTCGATAAGGGCACGCCACTCGTTCTCTGATCAATTCTGGGCTGGCTGTGTATTTGAGTGACTTCGCTTTTCATCTCACGATCGACAACAAACATGCGGAGACATCCGAAGTAAATAGCACGCACGCTGTAACCGGGTCCAGGATCCCGGCCGCAGCAGCGCCGAACCCTGTCACCGGAATTTTTCACCACGTCCTTCCATCGCTTTCTGCGATAAACGAACAGACGGAAACGTTATTTTGGAACCGATTGATTGGATCCTTGGGCCGGCGAGCCGTTGGGGTGCCGATGAGATGGATGTGTGACAGTCCACAGGGCGGTGGCCACAACGTTCTTGATTCTCCGCTGGGACTTGTTGAAATCGCGCTATGAACGGAGGCAACCCGAAGATCGAAATCTTCAAGCCATTCGGCGAAGCATTCGAACTAACGAAAAAGATTCTTTTTCAGCCGTTCGACTTGAGTAAGTGGCTAATTATCGGGTTCGCCGCGTTTTTGGCGGGACATTTTGCCGGGGTTGGCTTCAATTTCCCGTCATCGTTTGGAAGCTTTCAACCGCATCGAGCGAATCCAAATCTAAGTCTTCCTGATTTGGAGCACTGGAAGCCGTGGCTGCAGGTAGCGATAGCTTTCTTCGGGCTGCTTATTTTTGCTTTCATCATCTTGATCACGTGGGTGAAGGCGCGTGGCACTTTTATTTTTACAGACTGCATCGTCCGGAACCGCGCAGCAATCGTCGAACCGTGGCATGAATATCGCAAGGAAGGGAACAGTTACTTTTTGTTTTTGTTGGCGATTCTGTTGGGGGCAGTGGTGCTTGCCGCGATAATGGTTGCGATTTTCATAGCGCTGGGTTGGCTTCGGCATGGAGCGGGCGAAACAAATGCAATCACTTCTATCGCTTTACTGGTTTTTCTTTTTCTCTTTTGGTTTTCGATCGCTATTTTTATTGCTCTTGTTAGCTACTTTACGGCGCCGGTGATGTACCGTCGGCGGTGTCGCGCTACGGAGGCATTTCGTGATGTGACGCGGTTAATTGCACGGAATCTCGTGCCGTTCCTCTTGTTTTGCTTGTTTTCGATTGTCTTATTTTTAGCGGCGCTAATGATCGGGGGAATCGTGAGTTGCGCGACGTGCTGTCTGGCTGCGCTTCCTTATGTCGGAACAGTGATTTTGTTGCCACTATTTCTGTGTCTGCGCGCGTTTGGGTTGCTTTTTTTGCGCCAGTTCGGTGCGGATTACGATGTCTGGGCAGGACTCTCGCAGCCTGCGCCTCCGTTGCCGCCATCGCTCCCGAGTTGATCGGAAACTACACTTCTGTCATTGCCCAGAACTTGCGAAAAGCGTTGGGCCAACTGCGGTCGACGACACTTTTTCGAGCAGCGTTGCCCATGCGCGTTCGCAGCGAAGGATCGATAGCCAGTTCCCGGATGGCACGCGTGAAATCATCGACATCGTGCGACTTGGTAATAAGGCCGTTGGTTTTGTCTTCTACCAACTCTTTGGGTCCACCGGAATCAGAAACAACGACTGGCACGCCGGAAGCCTGCGCTTCGATGATGACGTTGCCGAAAGTGTCAGTGGTGCTTGGAAACGTGAAGACATCAGCCGACGCATAAGCAGTGGCAAGTTCAACGCCAGTAAGATAGCCGGTGAAAACTGCGTCGGGCAAAGTTTCAGAGAGCGTCTGAGAATAAGGCCCGTGGCCGACGACAAAAAGCTGCACGGGAAGACCTTCATCGCGCAATTTCCGGTAAGCATTCGCCAGCACATCGAGATCTTTTTCTCGGGATATTCGGCCTACATAGAGCAAGCGTACCTGGCCGTTACTCTCGCCAAATTTCTCCCAAAACGCGGGCTGGCGTCGCGCCGGTGTGAACAGATCAGTATCGAGGCCGCGCGGGAAAATTCTTAATTTCCCTGGATCGAAGCCGCGATCCATCCAGCTTTGGCGATATTCTTCGGAGTTGACGAATACGGTATCGAGCTGGCCGTAGAACCAGTGCATGTAGTGCCAGGTAGCACTCTCCAAAAAACTGTCCTCTGTGAGGATGCGAATATATTGCGGGAAGTCGGTGTGATAGATGCCGCTTGTTTGGAGGTTAAGCATTTTAGCGGCAAGCAGCGCCGTCAGGCCGATCGGTCCGGGCGTACTAATGATGATCTCGGTGAATTTTTCACGCTGGATGTAATCGAGGATCTGAAGAATCGGTGGGAAACTCAATTTTTGTAGCTCGTACTCGGGCAGTTCAAACTCACCGATTGGCGGAAAGTTTTTGATTGGAATATCACAAATGTTCAGCTCGCTTCGAGAGGTTACGACGATCAATTCCTTTCCGGCTGCCGCGCCGGCCGCAGTCATTTTGCGGATTGTGGTAGCAACGCCATTGACGTCCTCGAGCGTGTCGGTGAACCAGGCGCGTTTGCGATTCTGTAACGCGACCGGAATTTCCCCGGTCAACTCGCGAAAGACTTTTCGCAGCCATGGGCGAGAAGGGGCCTGGCTGTGAAAACCGTAGAGGTACGGCGTGAGCATCACCAAGATTGGTGCGATCGCGCTCAGCGCTTGCATGCTCTCGACCATGTTCCCCGCGCTGATTTGCTGGACGAATTTTTGGAAAAAACGAAAGGCGAGTTGTTCTGCGACCAAATTTGCCATCAGAAAAGTGCGCCGCTCCGGCTCGGGGACGGCGCTGATCTCCTCGTTGAGTTTCGCCTTTACTTCTGGCTGCCCGAAATAGCTTGAGAGCTCCTTCCAGAGCGATCTGTTGGCCGGTTTCGCGAGTTCGAAGATTTTTCCCGATAAAATTCCCTGCGCGATGAAAGCTGCTTTTTCCTTGAGGGTAAACTCCGTTGGATCCCGGCCTTCCATGAAACGCGAAAACATTTGCTCGATCAGCGGAGCGCTGGGTCCAAGTTTTTCGTGGAAGCGGCCTTGGATGAAGCGGCCAACTGTATTGTAAAAACCATGCGACAAGGCGAGGGGAGTCCCACCCTGGCCTTGCGCCGAGCAGTTGCCGTTGCGGATGTGCGCGAGAAATTTTGCCGCTGACTCTACGGGCGGCGTTTCGGTATAGGCGGAAGAGAGAAATTGTCCGCCATGATCATCTGAGCCGGCGATCAAAATCTTTTTCCATGGCTCCGCGTGCGTGGGCGCGAGATTATGGCGATTGGATAGCATATCGATCTTCTCCGGCGTGAGTCCGCCGAAAAAAGTTTGCGCCAGATCGCTCAGAAGCGCGTCGCGCAGACCGTTGATTCCCTCAAAATGTTTGAAAAGAAGAATCAGCCGCTCGAGGTGGGAGGCTTCCAGTTTGCCGTTAATACTATAAAGGGTGTGTGCTACAGCGTGAGCGATTTGTGCCGTTTGCAGATAGCGCTGCAGCTCAAAAATATTATCGCGGACGCCTTCGATATCACGGTGTTGCTGTTCGGAAATTCCCCAGACAAGGATGTGTAACTTGCACGGATCCTGCGGAAAATAGGTGGTAATCTGTTCGCTAATAAACGCTTGAGGGAGATCTAAAATTTGGAGACAACCGTCAATCGTATCGTGGTCAGTCAGCGTGACGTAATCCATCCCAAGAGCCAGCAACTGTCGATACAACTCCTTGGGATCGGAGTAGCTATCGGGAAAATCAAACCGACGGAAAAGCCATTCCTCAGAGCGCGCGCTGTAGCGCGAGTGAATATGAAGATCGCACTTGCTCATTCTTTACGTTTCCGGTCTGCCATCAATCTCTGCTCGGCGATCCACTCACGATATGTCGTTGGCGTTCTCGTTCCGTTCATCACATCTATGAATCGTAGAATTTGTCCCCAAATGATGGGATGAGAATAATCGGGCGGATGGATGCTCAGACGCAAGAAGGCATTATTCTCGAGGAACTGAAACAGAGCAGCATTCCAGGCGCGGCTGACCGCTCGCCGCCAATTGCTTCGAACGCTATACACAATCGACCTTGCCGGGAACTCTTCGCCTGAACGGAGATCGCGCACCGTGCGCAACCGCGTCGTGTATTCTAGTTCGGCATCGCGCGCGGCACGTTCGCCCTCTTGGCTAAGTAACCACGCGGGCGCAACGAAACCTCGTGGGGTCAGACCGCTTGCACGAAATTCGTCGCGCGCGTTTGTGATTCGCCGCAAGGCCTCCTCATAATCAAGATCATAAAATTCGCCTTCGTTATGGGTGTAGAGCCTCGTCAGAAATTTGTCGCGCAAGGTTTCGTTTGGACGGCGCGGACGTTCATGAAAATAGCCATGGATGACAATTTCATAGCCCTCCGATTCCAGATCCCGCAGCCAGGAGACGAACGCTCGATCTTTCGTGGCCGATCCTTGATGATGATAATCGGGTACAACGAGGAGAGAACAGACGCGCACACCGGACCGAACTAGTTCTGAAATGATCTTGTCTGCGAGATCTCGATTGGCAGGCGCGACGTCGTGCAGAGAGATAACGATAAAATCTCTCGCAGCATCTGCTGCCGAGACCAGTGACAGGAATTGAGTGGCAACCACTGAAGTCATGTTTGCAAATTTCAACACCGCTCTTCGCCGCGGAAAAGCGAGAGAGCGCAGGGTCGTGCGTTATTCTCCCATACGCACAGTGGCACGAAACTCCGTAGCCGTCACCGGCATAACGGAGAGGCGCGATTGACGAATAAGCGGGATTTCCTTGAGCTGCGGAGCGCTCTTGATTTCTCGAAGCGTGACGGATCGTCGGAGAGATTTGCTCGGAGCAAGATCGACCGCGCTCCAATCGCCCTCTGTCGCGGTCGAATCTGGATAGGCTCCGCGCACAACTTTGGCGATGCCGACCACCGCCTTTTCCTCCCCACTATGATAGAACAGAACTTCGTCGCCCTCTCGCATCCTGCGCAGATTGTTTCGCGCGGTGTAATTTCGGACGCCTGTCCACTCCGTTTCGCCATCGGCGAGAAGATCCGACCATGAGTAAGAGGAGGGTTCCTGTTTTACCAACCAAAAATTCTTCATGTGAAAATCGTAACACATGCTGGAAGCCCGCGCGACGTATCAGCAAGATGCCTGAGTTACGTCGCTCCTTGTTCGACAACTGCGCAGGTTTGTTTCACAATCGATCTGATGCCGCGCCTGCCATTCATCACGTTTGAAGGATCGGAGGGATGCGGAAAATCCACTCAAGTGCAAAGACTCGCGGCGCGTCTGGAACGGGCGGGTGTTCCATATCTCGTGACGCGCGAGCCTGGCGGGACTCCTATTGGTGAAACAATTCGTGAACTTCTTCAGTTTGCGCCGCATGGCGGCAGCATGACACCTCAAACAGAGCTGCTTTTGTTTGAAGCAAGCCGAAGCCAGCTCGTTCGCGAAACGATCAAACCAACGCTCGAGAGCGGCCTGTGTGTAATTGCCGATCGTTTTTTTGATTCCACTACTGTTTACCAAGGCGTGGCACGAAAATTAGATCAAGAAATTGTCGAACGACTGAACGCATTCGCGGTCGGTGATTGCGTTCCCAACGTTACCTTCGTGCTGGATGTCGATGCAGAAACTGCGGGCTCCAGAATGCAAGAACCGCGTAGAGCGGATCGGATGGAACAGGAATCAACGGAATTTTATGATCGGGTTCGAACAGGCTACCGAGAACTTGCAGCGCGCGACCCGCATCGGATTGTTTTGATAGACGGTGCGCGACCGGTCGATGAGGTGGAGAATGAGATTTGGGAAATGATCTCTGTGCGATTCCCTCAGCTTGGCTCGAAAATCGAAAATCGAAAATCGAAAATCTAGATGGCCTTCTCGAGCACATCGGCGCTTGGATATCTGCGACGGGCTCATAAACAAAATCGGCTCGCGCACGCCTATTTGATCTCAGGACCGCCCGGCAGCGGAAAGCAGTTGCTTGCGGCAGAGCTGGCCAGTCTCGTGAACGGAACAGCCGCGAACGATGTTTTCTCTGCCAAGGCTCGGGACATTTTCGTCGCCCAGCCCGAGTCGAGATCCCGGCGCATTGTCATCGAACAGATCCGCGATCTTGAGCATAGGCTGCAAATGCGTGCGACCGATGGCCGTCGCAAAGTAGCGATTATTTCCGAAGCCGATCGGCTTCAGCCGCAGGCCGCGAATGCGTTTCTCAAAACGCTGGAGGAACCGCCGAAAGATTCATTGCTGCTTCTTCTGAGCGCGTTGCCCGAAGCTCTGCCGGACACAATTCTTTCCCGATGCATCGCAATCCCACTTGCGCCAGGCGACGATCACGACAACAAACCGGAAGAAGAAAAGCTCGTGAAATTACTTCAAGAGGCGGCGCATGAGCAGAGCTGGAGCATTCAGTATGCATATCGATTGGCTCAGGGATTTCAGCG
>VBQB01000347.1:0-792 GCA_005887855.1 Verrucomicrobiota bacterium
TTAATCGAAACTATCCGACTGCGGATCCTAAAAGTCGCCTCCCAAGCCGAGGCCGGCGAAAATGGAACGCATGTCATCGGGCTGCGGGCACCGCAGGTGGGACGTTAATAGTTGATCCACCTTCGCGCGAGGCTTCAACCTTCGCTGAAGCTACGGCTCGACAAGACGGCGCGACAAGTAGCTGAGAGCGTAAAGCTCCGTTGGTGCCACGCTCCTTTGCGGAGTTGAGAGACGGAGGTCCGAGGCGGACTGGCATCGTTGGGAGCTGAGAGAAGCCAAACACAAGTGACAACCAGGAGTCTTCCGGCGGGCGAGCTGTGCTTACGCGACCGGGGTTGAGATCCGATGTGAACCCAACCAGTCCCCAAACCTTTTGATTCTCCGTCTGCCGCTATATCTTGGATAGAAATGGAACGGCGTTTATCGGCAATTCTTGCGGCCGACGTTGTCGGCTATAGCCGGATGATGGGGGCCGACGAAGCGGGAACCTTGGACGCGCTCAAAGCGATGCGAGCCGAAGTGGTCGATCCTAAAGTTGCCGCGCATCAGGGCCGGGTGGTCAAGCTGACGGGCGACGGAATCCTGGGTGAATTTCCGAGTGTCGTAAACGCAGTTGCCTGCGCGGCGGCAATTCAGATGGAGATGCGCGATCGTAATTCGGACACACCTCGACAGCGCCGATTTCAATTTCGGATCGGGGTTGACCTCGGAGACGTTATCGTGGAAGGCGACGACATTTATGGCGACGGCGTCAACGTTGCCGTGCGTCTGCAGAGCGTCGCAAAACCCGGC
>VBQB01000347.1:839-5186 GCA_005887855.1 Verrucomicrobiota bacterium
CGTGAACGTGGAGAGACAAAGCCGTCGATTGCGGTGTTGCCATTCACGAACATGAGTGGCGATCCGGAGCAGGAATATTTCAGTGATGGTATCACCGAAGACATCATCACGGATTTATCGAAGATTTCCGCGCTGTTCGTGGTTGCGCGTAACACCGCATTTACCTTCAAAGGCAGGCCCATCAACCTGCAGGAAGCCGGACGCGAGCTCGGGGTCGATTTTCTTCTCGAAGGCAGCGTGAGAAAGGCTGGGTCGCGCGTCCGAGTATCGAGCCAACTGGTGAACAGCGAAGACGGCGGGCACCTGTGGGCGGAGCGATTCGACCGCGATTTAACGGATATTTTTTCGATCCAGGATGAGATCACTCATGCGATTGTCGAGCAGCTGAAGGTAAAACTGCTGCCGAAGGAGAAGAAGTCGATCGGTCAAGCGCGCACCGACAATGTCGAAGCGTACACGTATTATCTCAGAGGCCGGCAATTCCTGCATCGACATTCGAAGTCTTATTACGAACTGGCGCATCGAATGTTCACGAAGGCGGTCGAGCTCGATCCGCGCTATGCGAGCGCGTATGCCGGCATGGCCGACTGCGATTCGTTTATGCTGTTGCACTACCATGCCGACGTTCCGCTCCAGAGAATTTTTGAAAACACGGGCAGGGCGCTTGCCCTGAACGATCATCTGGCGGAAGCGCACGCGTCCCGCGGTTTAGCGCTTTCAATCGAGAAACGATTCGAGGAATCGACGGCCGAATTTGAGAGAGCGATCGAGCTCGACCCGAATTCTTTCGAGGCGCACTACTTGTATGCGCGGTCGAGTTTTGCGCAGGGAAAACTCGAGCGCGCGGCCGAGTTATTCGAGCGCGCAGCTGAGCTCAGCCCGGAAGATCACCAATCATTGATTCTTCTGATCCAGATCTACCGATCGCTTGGGCGTGGCTCAGAGAAATACAACGCCGCGCGCCGCGCGATCGAACGAATAGAGCGCGAGCTGGTCCTTCATCCCGAAGATCCCAGGCCTGCCTACATGGGTATCGCGGCCCTGATTGAGTTGGGAGAAAACGATCGCGCCAGGGAATGGATCGGGCGCGCCTTGGTCATCGGCGCCGACGATCCTCTCACCCAATATAACGTCGCATGTGGATACACGAAATTGGGTGACATCGAAGAGGCGCTTGATCTGCTCGAACGCATGCTTCCCAAGGTTGGTGAAGAAATAAAAATGTGGATCAAGCACGACTCCGATTTTGACGCTCTGCACGGTCACCCTCGATTTCAGAGGCTGATGAAATCAATCACCTGAAGAGAAGGTTGATGTGAAAAGAAAACGGCGGTCGGATCTAAACATTTAACATTTCAGAAGCGACGAGTGATGCGTGACCAGTGACGAGGTCAGAGGATGAGCAGAGCGTTTGTTAAAGAAGACGTGGATCTTCCGGAGCGCAGCGGATGGAAGCGATCGGCGTCAGGGCTGCCGCCGGGCGCGACCAATTACATCACCGCGCGCGGAGCGAAGCGTTTGCGCGGCGAACTGCAAAAGCTTCGCGCGGCAAACGCCGTCAGCGAGCGTGTCACCGAACTCGAACAAATTCTGGCATCGGTCCATGTTGTCGATTCTCCAGACGCGTTAACTATCGTCGGCGTCGACGAACTCAATTTCGAACGAGACGCCGTCAGTTGGATTTCTCCTCTCGGCAAGGCGCTGCTGGCCGCGGACATGGGCGACTGGATTAAACTCGACGACGGACGAAGCGCAAAAGTTGTGAAGATCGAACTCAAAACAGGGCAGATGTAAGTGCCGACTCATGCCAATCGGTACCAACACCAATTAGCCGTCGTTTTCAATTGCCAGCGTGGGGCAAACGTCCATGGCGTGTTGAGCGGCGTCTATTTCCTCCGGCGTTTCGGGTTGTTTGGAAAAATGAACTGCCGTCTCGTCGCGGTTGTACGTCAAAAGGTTCGGGGCTTCTTCAAGACAGTGAAGTACAGGCGGTTTACTCGCGCAACTTGATCGCATCCCGCGGCGACCGTCTAGCTGCGCGGACGATTCCTGCCGGTAGAAGCAATACGCTGGTGAGCTTTGCCACGCTTCATTTTGATCGGCGCTTCCGACGCAATCGCGAAATCGACTTGCCGTTTGAAACCATCGACGCGGACCACGAACACGCGCACTTCGTCGCCGATGCTGAATCGCTTGCGAGATCGTCTGCCAATGAGCTGTCGCCGCGCGGGCTCAAATAAATAGAAATCTATTTTCCTCCGGGGAAATCCCCGCATGCATGAGCTGACCACGCTCAATGTTTAGACCGCAGCGGGCAACGGTCTTGTTAGCTATTGCCGCCGAACCGGCTGAGAAGCCGGATGCTCGCTTACTTGCGTTGGACGCCCATAGTCCGCCGCCAATGGTAAGTCAAAGTGTTTCGGGGGCATCTGACGCTGACGATTCTGCGACGCCGTGTCGGTGGGAATACTATGAAAAACAAATTGTATTTATCATTAGGTAATCGCAGTTGCGGCTGTATGATCGGGCTAATAGAGCAGCGTCAATCGATCGCGCAGGTGTGCGAGCCCTTCTCTGTGCACACAAAACAGCATCATGAATGCTATCGCTGCTCATAAACATGAGCTTAAACAATTGCTCGAGAACTTGTCGGGT
This sequence comes from Verrucomicrobiota bacterium, assembly GCA_005887855.1. The sequence continues at coordinate 3,495 of VBQB01000347.1, forward strand.
GACACTGCCGTCGCGGGGACAGGTTTCGTGACGTTCCTGGATGCTTATATCACGCGCCTCGATACAAATTGCTCAGACATCAGCGCCCGCGTCAATCCGCCGCCAGCGCAAATAAAGGGAGAATTAACATGGAACCAACATTGACTCAGAACTGCGCGCTCTACTACGCGCAACATAAAATTTCAAAAGGCCGTACGGCGCTTTTCAAGAAGTTTCGCGCTGCGGCCCGCAAGGGGGGGTCGGATGTTCGGCGGCAGCTGACCTTCGGCGACTTATTCATCGTGCCACGACTTCATAAGGACAACGGTCGCTGAGCCGCTTCATTGATTGGCATTATGGATCCGCTGACTTTCGCAAGTTCACAAAACGAAGAAAGCGATTTTGTCGCAGAGCAACGTTGGGAAGACGAAGGGGGAAATCCGGAGCAACTTCAACAGTTACTGTGTGATGATCGGAAGGAAGACGCCACAACCGATCCGGCGCAAGGCACGCTGAAGGCATTCTGCTACCAAGGTTAACGGGGCACATGCACCAAATCCAATTCCGCGAAATAATGCGAGATGCTGAAGTCGCATATGCAATTCATCCTATCGTGCGCAAGTACCTCTTAACTGCGGAAGACACGACCAAAGCCCTGATCGCATGCGGCGTGCCGCGAGCTGCCAATGTAGCTCGAATTACGAATGCCTGGATATGACCGCGGCTGATTTAACATAGCGCAAGAGTGTCGCTAAAGGAGGGAGCGCTTCGGCTGTCGAAGCTGCAATCCCCGTTGATAACCCGGTATCGAAAAATAATTGACGCCAATGAGACGCTCAAAAAGAAGCGGCCTGATCCGCACCACCCATGGACGGGGCGCGACAGCCCGGTCCTCTGACCACGAAGTGATGCTACATCTATCGCGCTCTCAGATTTTCAAAGATTACGAACGGGCTTTTAGCGAAGCGATGGGTCTGCCGCTTAATATTCGAGGACACGATTCATGGTCACCTGCACACCATGGCAAAACGGATTACGCTTCGTTCGCCGCGATTCTGGCTCGTTTCAACAAGGCTCGCGCCGCATGCCTAAGGGCCCAAACCGATGCATCCCAAGAGCCGGACTCGACGACGCGCACCGTCACTTGGTTTGCGGGACTCTCAGAAAGCGCAGTGCCAGTGTATGTGGGTAACCACATTCTCGGTTTTCTCGAGACGGGCGAAGTAATGCTCAAGAATCCGACAAAGAAACACTTCGCAAGCATCACGCGGCAGCTCCGTGCGTGGGGCTACAAGACGGATTGGAAGCAACTTGAGCGGGCCTATTTTCGGTCGTGCGTTTTATCGCCCGACCGGTACCGCGCGATGTTGCGGCTCCTGAGTCTTTTTGCGCAACACCTTTCGATCTTGTCGAATCAACTAGTCGTCCGGCGCGAAACTGATGAGTCCACAAATATGACGCGAGCGCGACAATTTATTGAGGACCATCAAGCGGAGCCGCTGTCGCTCGGGCGAATCGCCCAAGTGGCTAATATCAGCAGGCATTACTTCTGTAAGATGTTCAAGAAAGCGACTGGGATAAATTTCACCGACTACCTCTCGAGAGTTCGAGTGGAGAAATCGAAGACGCTTTTGCTCAATCCTAATTCGCGAATTAGCGAAGCTGCCTTCGCATGCGGATTTCAATCCATGACGAACTTCAATCGCGCGTTTA
>VBQB01000348.1 GCA_005887855.1 Verrucomicrobiota bacterium
AACTTCCAGCTTCAACTTGCCGAAGAGATGACGTGATCGCTGGTAGTAAGTGATGACCGCAGCGTCTGGCGGGTTATCGCCTACAAAGGCCGCGTCGCCATTGGCCCATCCCCCGCTGCCTTCAATCCGCTGTTGCACGGGGCGCGCCGAAACAAAAGTGGCTTCCTGCGTCAGAAGATCTGGTGTCAGGGCGCGCAGCGGCGTGATGTCATCCACAATCCATATGCCGCGACCGTGCGTTGCCAGAATAAGATCGTTTTCGCGCGGTTGAATTGCCAGATCGCGGACGGCTACAGCCGGAAAGTGATTGCCCTTGAATTGCGCCCAGTTTCTCCCGCCATCGATCGACACGTAAAGACCAAATTCAGTTCCAAGAAAAAGCAGGTTGGGTTTAACTAAATCTTCCTTAATGACATGGGCGTATCCGCGCACGCCCTTGGATTCTTCCGAGGTGACAAGTGGCGTCCACGTCTTGCCGTAATCAGTCGTTTTGAAAACATACGGCGCCATGTCCCCAAAGGTATGTCGATCAAACACAGCATAAGCGGTTGCAGCGTCGAAGTTGCTTGCTTGCACCCAACTGACCCAGGAATTTTTCGGCAGGTTGGGAATGTTGCCGACAACATTGGTCCACGTCTTGCCGCCATCACGGGTGAGCTGAAGATTTCCATCATCTGTGCCGACCCAAATCAATGATTTGTCTTTGGGCGACTCGCTGATCGAATAAATCGTCGTGTGCATCTCCGCAGACGAATTGTCTATCGTCACGCCGCCTGACTGTTCCTGTTTCTGTTTCTCTGGATCGTTCGTCGTCAGGTCGGGTGAGATGCGATCCCAAGTCTGGCCATGATCGCGGGAACGAAACAAAAACTGCGCGCCGATATAAATTGTTCCTTTCTCATTCGGCGATAAAGCAATTGGCGTATTCCAGTTGAATCGCAGCTTTTCCTTGTAATTCGGTCTCGGCTGGATGTTGCGGGCTTCGTGGGTATATCGATTTACTCGTCCGACGTTGCCACCCTGGTATTCGGCGTAGAGGTAGTCCGGATCGGCAGGATCGGGAAACATCCAGAACCCATCGCCGTTATACATGTTTTCCCACTGCGAATTGGTGATGCCGCCAGGATACTGCGACTCACCTACCCATGAACTGTTGTCCTGCAGGCCGCCGTACACGCGATACGGATCGTTGTCATCGACACTGACATGATAGAATTGCGAGACCGGCAGGTTCTGGCCCTTCCACCATTTGCTGCCGCCGTTGTACGAATACCACATGCCGCCATCGTCACCGCTGAAGATGGTTTGCGGATTCGTCGGGTCGATCCAAAGATCGTGTACATCGCCGTGCGTTCCCTGAAACCCCCCTACCACCGCAAAACTCCGGCCTGCATCCTCGCTCAGAATCAGCGCGCCATCGGTTTTAAACACGCGATCCGGATTTTTTGGATCGACAATCAGGTTCGCGAAGTAGAATGGGCGCCACACCATCCAATTACTTTTATCGCGCTTATCCCAGGTCATGCCGCCATCGTCGGAGACGAACAATGCGCTCTCAGGCGATTCGACAACGGCGTAAACACGTTTGGCATTGGATGGCGCGATGGCCACTGCGATACGACCATACGGTTTTTTCGGGAAACCTTTATTGCCGTCAGTCGTAATCTCCGTCCACGTTGTACCGCCATCGGTCGAACGAAATAATCCGCTGGCGGAAGGCGCGGTGGGGCTCTCGCCGCCAGAGCGGTACTCCCATCCTTTGCGACGGAAATCCCACAAGGCCGCGAACATGATATTTGGATCGGTCGGATCGATGGCGATCGCGGTGCAGCCAGTAGAAAGGTTTGGGCCCTTGAGGATCTGCGTCCACGTCTTGCCGCCGTCCGAAGTTTTGTAGAGACCCCGATCTGTAGAGTCGCTCCACAATGGACCCGGCACGGCCGCGTAAACAGTGTCGCTATTTTTTGGACTCACCACGATTTTCGCGGCGCGTTCGGATTTGTCCAGGCCGACATGAGCCCACGTCTCGCCTCCGTCGGTGGACTTGTAGACTCCATTGCCGATCGAAACGCTGTTGCGTGTCCAGGATTCCCCCGTACCGACCCAAACATTTTTTGCATTTTTGGGATCGAGCGCGATAGCACCGATCGATTGCACCGGTTGCTCATCGAAGACCGGTCGATACCGTGTTCCACCGTCGTCGGATTTCCAGACACCGCCGCTGGCCGCGCCGACGAAGAGTGTAATTTTTCCCGAAGGTTCCTTTGTTCCAGCAATCGCCGAGATGCGGCCACTCATCGCCGCCGACCCGATATTGCGCGCGCCCAAACCGGAAATGCTCGCGGAAGAGAATGTGGTTTATGAGAAATTATTTGGAAGCGGCGGCGGGAAAATGAAACATCGCGTCATCGACTGGAACGTTGGCCTCGGCTTTATCGATAATAATCTTTTGTTTGTCAGGATCGCCCTTCCGACCGGATTCGATAGACGTCGGAACAAACACGCCGGCAGATTTTTCGTAGTCTCCGAGATCGGTTTCAACTTCCTCCTGTGCGCCGTGTTTGATCCGCTGTGTCAATATCCGGATCTCCAAAAAGTGATCGGGATCAAGGTAAACGAAACTCACATCGCCGTTCTTCCGAACGACTTTCAATTTGTAAGCAAGCGTTCCATCGACGTCTTCCGTCCCGAGATAATCCACCGTGCTTTGTTTGGCCTGCCAGTCCACCAGTGGCCCATCGATCTCCGCGTCCTCCATTAGAGATTTAAGGTCGTCCGCCGACATTTTTTCAGGGTCCTTGCGTCCTTGAAACGGCGAGATTTTCCATCCTTCTTTACCGTCATACGCCTGCACGTTTGTCATGCCCTGAAGAGTCCCTTCGGTGCGCACTTCGCCCGGCCGCTTTTTTGTCTGTAAATAGGCCAGCTGGATCTGACCCTCGTTCACAAGCATTTTGCCGGTTAGGCGGAGCGATTGAAGCGCGTGCAAAGCATCGGACCCGCCCTTGGCCTCAACGTTTTTCGACACCAACTCATCAACAGTCGGTGCATTTTTTTCTTGAGCGAATCCTGCCACTGTAATGAGCGCGACAGAAATGAGAAGGATTACAAAACGCTGATGCATGTGAGATTGATTGACAATGCTAATTACGAAATGTTGAAAAACGCACCAATATATAAAGGAGATGCAAACGCAAGTTGTCACCCCAAGCCAAACATTAGTTTTTTCTAGCCTAACGCGCCAAACGCGAGCCCGAGACTATAAGTAACCACGGCAACAATCACCCCGATCCACGTCATTTCGAGCCCCGACGCCCACCAGGAACGGATCGTGATCAGCGATTTCAACGCACCAACTGCAAAGTGCGCAACCAAACTGATGCCAAACGACACAATCACCGCATTCAAGCCTCCCATGAAAAAGAATGGAACGATTGGAACGAAAGCGCCGATTGCGGTTGAGATGGCAGCCGAGACTGCGGATGTCCACTGATTCGGGAAGCGATGCTCGGACAATCCGAGCTCACTCTGAGCCATCGCCTGCACGAACTGTTCGGGCTGTTCGGCGAGGCGTTCTGCCATTCGCTGCGATTCTTTAGGGTCGAATCCTTGCAGTTGATAGAAGAGCGACATCTCTTCGATTTCTTCCTCAGGATTTTCTTCCACTTCGGTTCGCTCCCGCGAGATTTCCGCTTCATAAACCTCCCGTTCGCTCTTTGCGGCGAGATACGCCCCAGCTCCCATGGAAAGAGTTGAAGCGAGCATCCCCGCCAGCCCGGATATGAGCACGTAATGTTGCTGGTTATTGGTCGCGCCCGCGACGCCGGAAACGATTCCGAACACCGCGCCCAGTCCGTCATTTGCGCCGTAAATCGCGTCGGCTACCCAGCTGCCGCCGCGCCCATGCCACCGCTCGCGGTTCAAAATTGCATCGAGGGCTGTCTTAGGACCAGTGGGCGGAGCCATCGCGCTCAACGCCCGCGCGTGCGCCTTCTCCTCGAGTGCGCTGTCGCGAAGAAAATCCTGGACATCGTGCTCTCCGGCCAGCGCCCGCTCGGCCTGATCCCGAAATTCTGCTTCGTGCCGTTCTTCCGCTGCTTCCATTCGGCGAATAGCTATCTCTGCGCCGGCGATTTTATTCCACCAACGGTTTAGCCGGCGACCGATTGTATCTTTGAAAATGGGCGGCTCGACTCCGAGGTCTCGCAGCTTTTTTTCCCAGCGTTGCGCGTGGCGCTCTTCCGCTTCCGCCATGCGCAAGAGAATTCCTTTGCGTTTCTCATCGACTTCGCGTCCGGCAAGATCGCGATACACCTGCGCTGTTTCGACTTCAGCGCGCCAATTCCGCTCGACTACTTCGATCGTGTCTTTTCGATCCGTTCGGCTGCCGCTCAGGGCAGGTTCTTTCGGGGCGCCGGATGGATTTTCGCGTTTCAATTTG